>JBBITW010000073.1:0-16740 GCA_037440525.1 Deltaproteobacteria bacterium | reverse complement strand
TATGTAATCAAAATATCTGATAAATGTCAAGAATAAAGATTTGACCCCAATTTTTCCTTCTTACTTGCGTTGAGAAAAGGTGTCACCCATTTCTGTTCATTTTTGCTTTTTACACAAAATGCTTGATATAAGCTTCCTTACACATCTATTTGACTTCTTGTAAAAAATTAACTAAACTTATGAGCATTGTTCCATTTGGATTTTCTGACGATTTTCCATGATGGGAAATAAACTACTTAAGAGGAGGAAGGTATATGAGAATCAAGGATGTGATGACAAAAAATCCCATTTCAGTGAGTCCTGAAACATATGTTTTGCATGCTCAAAAGGTGATGAAGGAAAAGAATATCAGAAGGCTTCCAGTTGTTGATAAAGGGAGATTGGTAGGAATCGTTACCAAACATGATATTCTCGAAGCTGCCCCTTCGAGTGCCAAATCGTTAAGTATACACGAATTAAATTACCTCCTTTCGCAAATGAAAGTGAAAGATATTATGAAGAAGAATCCAGTAGCCCTTACCCCATATACACCAGTGGAAGATGCATTAAAGATTGGACAAGAAGAAAAAATTGGTTCTTTTCCTGTGGTGGATAATTCGAAATTAGTTGGCATTGTAACCGAATCTGACATCGTGAGGTTTTTAATCCGAACATTAGGAATCGGTCAGGAAGGGTCAAGAATTACCATTATGGGATTAGGAGAAAAGTTTGGTGAACTGGAAAGGATCATTTCCATAATCAATAGTCATAGGGTTACTATATTGAGCATGATACTTTTACCGAGGCACAAGAGAGGTGATTGGATAGTTGCACTTCGATTGGATACGAAGAATCCTAAAGCAATAATTCAGAATCTCAAAAAAGAAGGTTTTAATGTTACCTGGGCTGTAGCCACAGTCAAGGAAGAGTGGTAAAAGGAAACCTTTTGATTGAATTTTTATCTGGCAAATGTTAGTTTATAATAATAAATTGGGATAGTTGAACTATTTGGTTATCAAAAGATTTTGTTTTTAGTCTTAGAGGAAGGGGCTATAATTAATGGGTGAGCCGTTAGCTCAATCGGTAGAGCAACTGACTCTTAATCAGTAGGTTGCAGGTTCGATTCCTGCACGGCTCACCAATAAAATCAATATGTTAGCTCAATAGAACAAGCTTCCTATCCCTCAATCGTGCTAAGATTGTGATAAATTTTATCCAAAACCTTTACTGTACTCCTCAAACTTTCTGGATAGTGATGAGCGTAGCGTTGGGTCATAAAGGGAGATTTATGGCCCAATAGCTTTTGAACTTTATAAAGGTCTTCTCCAGCCTGGACCAATCTTGTGGCAAATGTATGCCTCAAATCATGGAATCGAAAATCCTCTATCCCTACCTTTTTTTGAAATAATGTTGATTTGTTTAACTAATCTTCCTCCTCTGCTTCCTCTTAGCTATCTTCATCTTCTTCATACCCTAACAATTCTCCTAATTCAGTGTAGAGTTCCTCGAAGAAATTAAGCATCTCTTTAGCTGTCGCCATTTTTCATCACCTCCTTTTGCACGTTTTCAGAGAATCAGTATTATAAAATACCTGCCTTCCAACCACTTTGAATTTCAGCAGACTTTTTTTCTCTTTCGCCATAGGGTTACACGGTTGACTCTTAGATAGTTTTCAGTCTGCTTTTTATCAAGCCACTTATCTTTCATACTTGCTTGAAATTTAAAAATAAAAGGTTTAAAATGTCTGTAGATGAATATAATCCTTGATATTCAAGGCCCAGAAGATGAGCAATAAAAAACTCCTCATCATACAAATTCCTCTTTTCCTGAGGGGTATTTTTAAAAAAGATATGATGGGTTTCTGGCAGAAAATCGTTATAGGTCAATCCCTACCAACATGGAAAAAGTTAATCGGAATGGAGAAAGGAGGGAATGGAAATCGGGTCGGGGTAGAAAATATGGAAGTGGAGACCTTCCTCCAAATAAAATTGTGAGTTACGTCAATACTTTGGTAGAAAGAGGGGAAGCAAAAAATGTTCACGACGCATTTTGGGAAGTGTCAGAAGTAACTGGGTATGAATATGATATTATAAAAAAGATTTATTACAATACTCTTCAAAGGGATAAATACAGACCTCTAATTGAAACAGATGTTAAAGAGGTCGGTGAGGAACCAATAAACCTGAAACTGCACTGGAAGAGCTTATTGCTCATGGTGGAAGTTGCTAACGAGATTTCTTAATAAGGGAGTTTGGAAAGGAGAAAGGTGACGAGCTTTATTCCCGTTATGGTGAAGAATTGAGAGACAATGAGGAAAAACTGAAGAAAGGGAATAAAAATCTTTGATACAGGTTGAGCTTCTATGGAATGAAGAGACCATTGAACACATATGGGAAAGACATCACCTGAGTATCGAGGAAGTAGATGAAGCATTTCGTGATCCTGAAGCTCTTATCCATACAGGTAAACATCGTCGGCAGGTGATTTATGGGAAAACTATAGGAGGGAGATATCTAACCATCATTATTCAACCAATGAGCAGAAAAGAAGCACGGCTTATAACTGCACGAGATATGACTGATTCAGAGAGAAAGCGATATAAGAGGAGATTCAAATGAGAAAAAGATTGAGACGATTAAAACCCATTCCTAAATTTCGTTCAAGAAAGGAAGAACAAGAGTTCTGGGATACCCATGATACGACTGAATATTTCGCTGAAGAGAATCTTGTCAAACTGGCTCCTTACATAAAGGATATAAAGTTAGTTCATATCTATATAACTCCTGATGGATCAAGATATATTATGATTCCTGAAGAAATGAAGAAAAGAAAAGTTCAGATAACTGATTCAACAAGAACCGCCTTCCTTACTTCCAATTAGAGTAACGGATAAAAACTCCGTTGTTTTAGTGTGCTAAAATTGTGATAGAAATAACTTAAAAAGACTAAATTGGATAAAAATAATTGAAAAAGATGGAAAGCCTTCTAATGCTTGACTCCTGAGGATTAGCGGGAGACCAAGAACGAAATCAAGGGGTTAGAAAAATTGCCTGATTTTAACTCTTAATCAGTAGGTTGCAGGTTCGATTCCTGTATGGCTCACCATCTAACCCTTTGAGATTATTGGTGAGTTTAAGCAGTAGGTAATTGAGCATTCCTTGAAACATCGTCTTTTCCCACTATTGATGACCAATTTCTCAATCATTCGAATGCTTTTCCACCCCACCTCCCCAATCTATAAGATTCTATTTAAATAATTTTTCAGAGGCCTCTTCTAAACTTCTTGACAAAAACTTATAATTTGTGTTGAATCTATAATTAAAGGAGGCTTATATGGTTGAGATGATAGATATCCTCAGGGCTGGGGCAGAGAGACAGGCTTCTGATATTCACATTGTTGTTGGTAAACCACCAATGCTTAGAATCCGGGGCATTATTGAACCACTTTCTGGATTTCCTATCCTTTCATCAGAAGATACAAAAAGGCTTATCTATAGTATCCTCTATGAAGATCAGATTGCCCGATTTGAAGAGAGGCTGGAACTCGATTCATCATATAATGTCCCTGGTCTTAGCCGTTTCAGGGTAAATGTTCTCCTTCAGAAGAATGGGGTGGAGGCAGTTTTGAGGCTCATCCCTTCAAAAGTTCCGAGCCCTAAGGAGATAGGACTTTCAGAACCAATCATTGCACTTACAAGACTTCCGAGAGGACTTGTTCTGGTGACAGGTCCCACAGGTTCGGGAAAATCAACAACCCTTGCCTGCTTGATCGATATCATTAATGCGGAGAGAAAAGGCCATATCCTCACTGTTGAAGATCCAATAGAGTTTGTTTACGAGATGAAGAATTGTATAGTTAGGCAAAGAGAGGTTGGATCCCAGACACATTCATTCCTTGATGCATTAAAGCATGCCCTCAGGCAAGATCCTGACATCATACTTGTTGGTGAGATGAGGGATCTGGAGACAATCTCCCTTGCTGTGAGCGCTGCAGAAACAGGGCATCTGGTTTTCGGAACTCTTCATACTCAGGATGCACCGCAGACTGTGGATCGAATTGTAGATGTATTCCCTCCTCATCAGCAACAGCAGATAAGGGTTCAGCTCAGTACGACACTGAAGGCGGTGATATGTCAACAGTTGCTTCCGAGGATTGGGGGAAGAGGAAGGGTTGCGGCAAGAGAAGTGATGATTGTTACAACTGCTATCTCTAACCTGATTCGTGAAGGGAAGACCCACCAGATATATAGTGCTATCGAGACAGGTGGAAAATTTGGGATGTGCACACTCGATTCATCCCTTGCTGAACTTGTAAGGGCGAGGGTCGTAAGCCCTGAAGACGCACTTTCCAAGGCAGCAAACCCTCAAGCGCTTATGGCAAAGATTGGAGCACCAATGGGTGCGGGGATGGCCCAGGGAGCTTCGCCATCAACCATGGGAGTGAAAAAATGACGAGACTTAGTGAATATCTAAAAGTCCTGGTTCAAAAGGGTGGCTCTGACCTGCATTTAAAGGTTGGACGTCCACCCCTCATGAGGATTAAGGGAGAACTGATTCCGTCTGATTTTCCATCGATTGAAGGGGATGAGATAAAAGGCCTCCTTTATCCATTACTTACAGATATGCAGATAAAAAAACTCGAAGAGGAGAGGGAACTCGATTTTTCATTTTTTGTGAAAGGTTTAGCCCGTTTCAGGGGAAATATTTTCTTCCAGATGGGAAACCTTGGAGCTGTCTTCAGGGCTATTCCTGTTGAGATCAAGACAATTGATGAGCTTCACCTGCCTCAGGTACTAAAGGACCTTGTTTTCCGTAATCAGGGTATTATCCTTGTTACTGGTCCTACAGGAAGCGGGAAGTCAACCACACTTGCAGCAATGATCGATTACCTGAATGAGAGTCGTCATCACCATGTCGTCACTATTGAAGACCCCATAGAGTTTGTTCATAGGGATAAAAAATGTGTGATAAATCAGAGGGAGATCGGTTTTGATACAAGAACCTTCTCCGAGGCACTGAGGCGCGCCTTAAGGCAGGATCCTGATGTGATCCTGGTTGGAGAGATGAGGGATCCTGAGACGATCTCGATCGCCATGACAGCTGCCGAGACAGGACATCTGGTTTTTAGTACCCTTCATACAAACGATGCAAAGCAGTCGATAGATCGAATCATCGATACCTTTCCTCCTGAGCAGCAGCACCAGGTGAGGGTCCAGCTTGCTATGACACTTCTTGCCACAATCTCCCAGAGATTGATAAAGAGATCGGATGGCTCAGGAAGGATTGCTGTAGTGGAGGTTATGATAAATACCCCTACAATCAAGAAACTGATAGAAGAGGGGAAGATCGGAGCGATTGATAAGGCCATCCATGATTCAGCTTCCCTCTATAAGATGCAGACCATGAATCAGGATCTCTTCAAACTTGTAAAGGAGGGAATTATCACAAGAGAGGATGCACTTAGCGTGAGCAACAATCCAAATGATCTGAGGATCATGTTTGAGACCCAGATGCCCAATGCAACGGTCAAACCAACACAGAAACCATCAGGCCTGGAGGGAAGATATGGTAAATTCTAAGGAACTTTCTTCATTGCCATTATTTTCAGGTATTCCAGAAGAGGCTCTTATCTCAATATCAGGGGTGTTGAAGGAGGAGAGTTTTAAAGCTGGAAGCCTTGTAATCAAAGAGGGTGACCCTGCAGATTTCTTTTATATTCTAAGATCAGGAGAGATTGAGGTTAGAAAGACCATTGACAGAGAAGCAGGTAAACATAAAACCCTTGCCATACTCGAAGAGGGTGATGTTTTTGGAGAAATGGCCATATTTGGCAAGGAATTGAGAACTGCTGATGTGGTTACACTGCGGGATTCTATTCTCTGGAGGATTGATTTCAATGATTTTTTGAACCTTATTGATAGGGATCATAAAATAGGTATCTCATTACTTCGTGCAATGATCATAATGCTTATATCAAGGTTGAGGGCTACAAGTCAGGAACTTACTACCCTTTATGAAGTAGGGAGGATCATCTCTTCCACAAAAAATGTTAAAGAACTTACAGGGATGGTCTTCGAACAGGTCATAAAGGATATTACCCCAGCAGAGGCAGGTTTTATAGCGGTCTGGAATAGATTTAATGAAGAGTTTGATGTCAATCAATCCTTTAACATATCCGATGAATATAACCTCGAACCAAATGATCCACTTGTTCTCAAATTGAGAGAGAATTTATCACCATTATTGGTGAGGGACATCTCTTTGATGCCTGAGCTTTCTAAAAGATTTTATGAAGGCCTCTCCATGCTTGTTTCACCAATGGTCTATAATGATGAACTCATAGGTCTTATAGTTCTTATCAACAGATCAAAGGAGAAGGCCTTCACCTACAGTCAGATGGTCCTTCTTTCGGGCGTTTGTGTTCACCTTGCCTCTGCCCTTAAAAACCTTGAGAAGGAAGAGGAGGATCGCTTGAGGGAAAGGCTTACACAGCAAAAGGTCTACTACTGATTCTTTTATCCCTCGATACCGAGCTCATTGAGGAGGGATGGAGTTGGATTCCCAGTCAATGGGTCAAAACCCAAGGCCCTATAATAATTGTCCTTTAGCTCTTCGAGAGGAACTATCATTCCTTTAGTTGGTCCATCAGGCTTTGGTTCCTGCAATAATCTCAAAGGCAATGAATCATCTTTACGGGTTATTCCCTCCTTCATGTTGAAGAGACGTTCCTCACACATGATTCTCAAACCTATTCGGTTTAATTCATCCACAGACCACTCTCCTCCTATTAAAGTTGGCAGGAGATCAGCTATCAATTCTTTTGTAAATAGGAGATGAGCGGGAAATGTACATACAATCAACGAATCACAAAGGATACGAGATGTCGCTGCATTTTTGACATATAAACCTTTTCCCTTAATATCGAGACGTGTTCCGTCCATGATCTCCGATCGGGCAGGCAATCCATATCCATGATGGCATCCTCCTCGATTGTCAATGGCAAATTGAAGGGCCTGACCGTTTGAGCCACGGCATTCATAGCCGCCGAGTTCAAGACCCTTTACATGCATTGCAAAGGCTTCAGAGCCTTTGATCTCGGAAGAGAGTCTCATAGTGCCTTTGGAGATTTGCTTTCCGAATCCTTCCTGTTTGACCATCTTTTTTAAAACTTCAATCATTGCCTCATCATTACCGAAGCGCAATTCAATCCCGTCTGTATCCTTCAGACCTATAAGACCCTTTTCAAAACACTCCATAGCAAAGCCTATTGTTATTCCTGTTGTCATTGTATCCACACCGAACTCATCACATATCTGGCTTGCCGCAATAATCGCCTCCATCTTATCCACCCCGCACGATGTTCCAAAGGCATAGATTGTTTCCCATTCTATATCGCTTCGTGCACCTTTATATTGTCCATATTTGATTTCTACTTCACGACATCCTGGAGTGGGGCAGTATGGTCCGCAGGCCCTGCCTTTTTCAGGCCATCCAATGGGTGTATGGGATTTGTCAAGATTCCTCCATCCTTCAAATTGTCCCTTCTGCCAGTTTAGGGTTGGAAGCATCCCCAGTTCGTTCATTGTTTCAAGGTCTGCCGCAGTTTCATACCTGCGCCAAAGATCAGCCCATTGTCGAAGATCGGTCTTTAGCCTTTTTCTAATCTTCTCCTTTATCGCCTCAAACCCTTTTTTATCATGAATCTCAATTTCTCCATCACCACTTACCACCAATCCCTTGAGTTTCTTTGAACCCATTACAGAACCTGCTCCTCCCCTGCCAAAACATCGATATAGAGGGCCTTCAGTAAAGACAGAGGCAAACCTTATTAGTTTTTCCCCTGCTGGACCAATGGCCACAGTCGCAGAATTTTTTGAGGATTGACCTTCAAGCATTGCCTTTTGAGCCATTGCAGGCTCAACTCCCCAAATTGATTTAGCATCTTTAAATTCGACTCTTTTGTTTTGAATGGTGAGATAGATTGGAGATTCTGAAGTGCCTTTTATATCAATGGCCCAGAGGCCTGCCTTTCGCATTTGAATGGCCAGTGTCCCGCTTGAAATAGTATATAGATATATATTTGTTAGTGGAGATTTTGTATTTAGGTTCACCTTTGGACTATATGGAAAGTTTGTTCCACTCAAAGGCCCTGCTGTAAATATGATATGATTTTCTTCCCCAAAAGGATCTACCTTTGCCGGAACAAACCTGTTTAGGAGATAGGCACCAAGACCCCTTCCTCCTATATAATCCCTTATTGTTTTTTCTGAAATCTCATCAATCTTATATGACCTGCTGGAGAGGTCAATTCTTAGAATTGAGTATCCCATTATTCTTTGCCCTCCTTCAATTTTTTATTTTTCGCGTTCTTACTTTCTTTAGAATGGGTGGTAAAACAACAATCAAAATAATAGATAAAAATAGTATTCCTGAGATAGGGCGAAGGATAAATGTTAAGTATGAGCCATCAGCGATAAGCAGTGCCTGAAAGAAACTTCTTTCTGCAATGGGAGCCAGAATGAAGCCCACAAGGAATGGGATAAGACTGTAACCATTTTTTCTCATAAAATATCCTATAAGACCTGAAATGATTGTTACCACTACATCTATAATATTATTTCTCATAAGATAGGTTGAAGTCACTCCTATAGCAATGATCGGAGGAACAAGGATGTTTACAGGGATAATGGTTACTCTTGCAATATATCTTGAAAGGATTGTCCCGCAAATAAAGATAAGGATATGGGAGACAACCAATCCAAAAAAGAGGATGTAGAGAACATCCTTATGCCTTGAGAAGAGCTCAAGGCCTGGATTTAAACCATGGATCATAACCCCACCAAGAAATATGGCTGAGACTCCACCTCCTGGGATTCCAATTGTCAGTGTTGGAATCAATGTTCCAAATACGCAGGCATTGTTTGAGGTTTCAGGTGCTATAACCCCTTCTGGGACTCCTGTTCCAAATGCTTCAGGATTTTTTGAGGCCTTTACCTCCATTATATAGGCGGTGACATTTGCAACAGTAGCCCCTTCTCCTGGAATGATTCCAATTCCTAAGCCTACAAGCGCAGAGCGAATCAATGTTTTAATATGTCTAAATGGTTCTTTTAAGCCATCTATTATCCTTCCACTAAGAGTCCCTTTTTCAGAAATAGTGCCCTCTTTCTGTTTAATCAAAAAGAGCACCTCAGAGAAGGCAAATAAGCCTATTATTAACGAGATAAAAGGGATTCCTCCATGGAGGTAGTGTGTTCCAAAGGTGAACCTTGGTTGTCCTGTCATAATATCCATTCCCACACAACTTGTTAGGACTCCAAATGCACCGGAGATGGAGGCCTTTAACATTGAACCCTTGGCAGATTTTGAGATGAGGACTAATCCTAAAAGGGCTATCATGAAATATTCTGCAGGTTGAAATTTTAAGGCAAATTCAGATATTAAAGGAGAAAGGAATATCAGTCCACCAAGTCCAACAATACCACCGATGAAAGAGCTCATCATGGATATCCCTATGGCCTCTCCTCCCCTGCCCTTTCTTGACATAGGATAACCATCAAAGCAAGTAGCTATCGAGGCAGATGTTCCAGGGGTATTGAGCAAAATGGCCGAAATAGAACCTCCATAGACAGTGCTGTTATAAAGCACTCCAAGGACAATTAATGCAATGCCAGGAGACATACCAAATGTTAAAGGAATTATTAGAGGCATTGCATTTAAAGGTCCTATCCCTGGTAAAAAACCAACTATAAGACCGAGTATTGTAATGCCAAAGATCAGAAGAAGATTTTGCCACTGTAGAACTATATTTATGGCATCCATCCAGATTTCGAAACCCGTCAAGTTGTTATCTCCTTAAAAGATTAATCAATAAACCTTCTGGAAGAAAAGACTTCATAATCAAAATAAATATTATATACATCAATCCAGTGCTGGAGATGGAGGAGATAATGATGCCTTTTATCCTCTTATATCCGAGGGACCAGGTGGAGAGAAATAAAAAGAGTAATGTTCCGATAATAAATCCAAAGACCAGTATAAAGGGTAAGTATGCAAACATTAGAATAACGGTATAAAAGACCCCCTTTTCTCCTTCATCCTCCTTTTTTTGAGATACCTCGGTTTTATTTACAATAAATGATTTATAGATCATATCTCCAATACTCAATATAGCAACAAGAATCAAGACAAACTGTGGAAAGGTTCGAGCCATTGCTGGATAATAAGAGGAGATCACGAGTAAAAATATGCTCGATATGAAAATAAAGATATCTGTCAAAAGATCCTTTGAAAGTCGATTCATTTCTTTAAGTACTATTTAAAAATATCATCAAATGAAATTAAATTCCCCTTTTTCAAAGAAGGAGATCTAATTTCCTTTCCTTTTAATCTCCCCTAACCCCTCCTTAAAAAGGAGGGGGAACATTTGGAAAGCCTCCTTAAAAAGGAGGATAATTATATTTTCCTCCCCTTTCTAATGCCTGCATGCCGGAGGCAGGGGTAAGGATGGATTATTCCTTTTTCAATGTGCTAAAATGTTACAACTTCCCTATTTCTTCTTCATAATTGGCATATACTCTTTTGCTATCTTTAATGAGTATTGAGCAAACTCTTTCAATTTTTCTCCTGCCATTGTAACCACTGGCCTTCCCTGTTTTTTCATGGTCTCTTTGAACATAGGATCATCAACTGCATTTTTAAATGCCTCTTCAAGGATTTTAACCCTATCTTTTGGGGTTCCTGGAGGGGCAGCAACACCTCGAACAAATGGTATATATGGAAAATCTTTGTAACCAAGTTGATAGATTGTAGGAGTATCTGGAAGTGCCTCCATTGGCTCAGGTCCCAAATTTGCAAGTTCTCTCACCTTCCCATCCCTTATAAAGCGCACACTTGTTGTTCTGAGTCCTACAAAGAAATCGACATCCCCTCGAATCACGGCTGTTGTTGCAGGTCCTCCTCCTTCATATGGGACAACAGTTGCCTTGAGGCCTGTATACTTTTCAAGTAAAAGGGTATAGAGGTGATCAATTGATCCTATTCCAGCAATTGCAGCTTTGAGGGGTTTCTTTTTGCTTGCCTCAACAAGATCAGAGAAGGTTTTATATTGAGAGTCTGACTTTACAATTGGACCCATTGAGCCTTTAAACCAGCTATAGATGTATTCAAAATTCTCAAGATGTGAGTCAGTGCCATGAAGCTCCTGGGCAAGTATTGTATGAGGGATAGGGTTACACACAATCGTATAACCGTCAGGTTTTGCTCTTGCCGCAGCTGAAGTCCCAATAGTTGTTCCACCTCCAGGCATTGATTGGATGACAAGAGGCTGTCCAAGATGCTTTTGAACATAAGGAGAGAGGATCCTAAGCTCAACCTCTGTCCCACCTCCTGCTTCAAAAGGACTGATCACGGTGATTGGCCTTAAAGGGAATCCTTCTTCTGCTCCATAGATTAAAGAATTCTTTCCAGAAATTAAGATTGCACAAAATCCTAATAAGATGGCAAATAAGACGATTAATTTACTCAATCTCTTTCTTTCTTCCATTTTCGTCCTCCTTTCTATCTTTTTGGAATCTCCCCGGAGAGGTAACGGGGTTTTATCCCGAAGTAGGTATTTGGATTAGCATATCTTGGATCTTCAGTAGTAATTATATTAATCACTGAGGGCCTATTTGTTGAGATTGCCCTTTGCAGTGCAGGTTTAATATCATTAGGCTCTTCCACTTTCTCAGCATAGGCTCCAAAGAGCTCTGCAATCTTTTCAAAAGGTGGATTATTTAAAATGGATCCAAGATAGGGTGGTTTCTGGCGAAACTTGATCTGCATATAGGATTGATTATTGTTTATCAATAAAATAATAGGAATGTTATAATTTACCATTGCAGAAATAGCAGAAAGCACCATCATCAGAGAACCATCCCCAACAATACAAACTACCTGCCTATCTTTTTTGGCCAACTTGATCCCCAGAGCTGCAGGGAATCCAAATCCCATTGAACCACCCGAGACCACACTGTAATGTGTTCCAGGTTCATAAAAATCAAAACATCTTCTTATCCATGACCCCAGAGCAGCTGAATCCTCAACTATAATTGCATCCTTTTCCAGAGTTTCTCTAAGGTCCTTTAATAATCTCCAGGGACGAATAGGCTTTGCATCCCATTCCTTATCAGGCCATCTCTCCCGAAGCAATTGATTCTTGAGCTTTTTAAGTTCTTCAAACCTTTTGACAATCTTTTCATCCTTTTCTTCGCTCACCATCCTCCTTTTTATCGAAGATATTAATTCTCTAAGAGAAATCTTTGCATCTCCGAGGATAGCAATCTCAAGAGGATAGATCTTGGAAAGTTGAAAACTATCAATATCTATTTGAATAATTTTTGTTCCTTCCTGGATCAGAGTCCAGGCATCTGTAGAAAATTCAGAAAGTCTCGTCCCTACGACTAAGAGGGTATCAGCCTCAGAAACGATCTCCCTATTCCAGGTATAAAGGGGATGATCTGTGGGAAAGATATCGCTTTGGGTTGGTGTTGAAACTACTGGTAATGACAACAATTCAGAAAGCTCTATTAATTCTGGTGTTGCTTTTGAGAGGATAATGCCTCTTCCTGCATAAATTACAGGGTTCTGAGATTCCATGAGTAATGTTACTGCCTTCTCTATTTCATCCGGATCAGGTAAAAATCTTGATGATGGATGATAACTTTCTGATGAAAAGATATTTACATTCCCTTTTTCTCTCAGAAGATCTTGTGGAATCGAAAGAAATACAGGACCAGGCCTGCCAAAGAGTGCTATCTTAAAAGCCCTTCTTAAGATTTCAGGTATTTTTTCCATTCTTTCGATCTGGTAACTAAACTTGGTCACTGGTCTAAATATCGAGACGAGATCAAACTCCTCAAAGGCTTCTCTACCTAAATGGATAGTAGCAGTCTGGCCTGCAATCACCAAAATTGGAGAGCTCGAAGGATATGCATTCACCATCCCGATCATCGTATTGGCACTTCCAGGGCCACGGGATACAATAACCACTCCAATCTTCCCACTTGCCCTTGCATAACCTTCAGCCATATGGACTGCAATCTGTTCATGTGGGGTTGAAATATAATTTATCTCAGGAGTCTGAGAAAGTACATCTAAGATTGGTAATATGCAGGTCCCAGCCACTCCGAAAATGTACTCGACCTTTTCTTCTTTTAAGCATTCAACAACAGCTTGGGCACCAGTTAGTTGAAGCATCTGATACTATCCTTTTCTTTCCCTTTTATCGTAGGAAAAATTTTTGATTATAATTTTTATTATCAAATTCTTTAAAATATTGTCAAGAAAAATCAAAACTTGCTCTGAAAAAGTATTAAAAACTATTCTTATAGACTGGGGAGGTGGGGTGAAAAAGCCTTCGAGCGGATACCGATAATAATATGGCACCATTGATTAATACCCTGAAAATGCATGATTTTCTTTGAAGCGATTGTAAGCAATTTAACTTCTTAATGTCCGCATTCGAAGGGTTTGGAACCCTACCTCCCAAGTCATTCCAGGACTTTTTCAGAGCTCTTTCTTTGGATTCTTGACATTTAATTTTGAGTCTGTAAGATTTACCCATATGGAAAAAGAAAGATTTAAAAGTAAGATTAAGAAATAGATATGAAGAGACGTATAAAAATTTATTGCTCTCTATTTTGGCTTCTTCTCTCCATCCTCACATGCCAGCAGGCAATTGGGCTCAAATTGGGAGAGCTGAATCAACCAGGACCAGGGCTTTTTCCATTCAGTGTGGGAATTGTCATGGGGATTCTTTCTATGTTAGCCCTCATTTTATCGCTAAGAGGTCAAGAGAAGATATTTTTGATGGAAAAGAAAGAACCAATTCGCTGGTGGAATATTGTTATTATTCTGTTCCTCTTAATTGCTTATGGATTATCGTTGGAGAAGATCGGTTTCCTGATTAATACATTTTTATTGATCACCATCCTTCTTAAGGTGATCGAACCACAACCCTGGAAGACTTCATTATTAGGTGGATTCATAACCGCCCTTGCATCCAATGTGGTCTTTAACGTCTTATTGAAGGCACAAATCCCTTCAGGGATACTCGGATTCTGATAGGTTGGAATAGATATGGAAATGATTAAAGACCTTCTCTTCGGCTTCGGCATTGCCACCATGCCAATGAATCTTCTTTATTGCTTTCTTGGCGTCCTCGTAGGAACCTTGGTTGGGGTTCTTCCGGGTGTGGGACCTCCTGCTGCTTTAGCCCTGCTTTTACCAGCTACATTATATGTTCCTCCTACCTCCTCAGTGATATTGCTTGCAGGAATCATGTATGGAGCGATGTATGGCGGGTCAACCACATCTATTCTCGTCAATATCCCAGGAGAGGCAGCTTCCGTTGTCACCTGTCTCGATGGATATCAGATGGCACGTAAGGGTAGGGCCGGGCCTGCCCTTGGAATCTCTGCCTTTGGTTCCTTTATTGCAGGGACTATAAGCATTTTTTTACTCATCATCCTTGCTCCCACACTGGCAAGATTTGCCCTCCGATTCGGTCCACCCGAATATTTTGCACTAATGGTCCTTGGTCTTAGCATCCTTGTATATCTTGCAAGGGGTTCAATTATTAATGCATTAATCATGGTTTGCTTTGGGCTCCTCCTGGGGACAATTGGACTCGACCAGATGACAGGTGTACCCCGATTTGTCTACAGGATTACCACGCTCATGGATGGTGTTGGGCTTATACAGGTTGTTGTAGGGCTCTTTGGGGTTTCTGAAGTACTTTTAAATGTTGAAAAGAGTTTCAAACAGGAGATCTTCGAGACTAAGATCAAGGGTCTTCTTCCGAACAGGGAGGACTGGAAACGAAGTATAGGGCCTATTGGTAGAGGAACATTAATTGGATTCTTCCTCGGGGTCATCCCTGGAATGAGTGTAATAATTCCTACATTTGTCTCCTATGTCCTTGAAAAGAAACTCTCCAGATATCCAGAAAAGTTTGGAACAGGTGTCATAGAAGGGGTGGCAGGCCCTGAATCGGCAAATAATGCTGCTTCATCAGGAACTCTCGTTCCAACACTTAGCCTTGGAATACCTACTGGAGCTGCTACAGCATTACTACTCGGTGCTCTGATGATCCATGGTTTAAGGCCTGGTCCACTTCTAATCAAGGAATCGCCAGAGGTTTTCTGGGGAATTGTGGCGAGCCTCTATGTCGGAAATGTCATGCTTCTCATTCTCAATCTCCCTTTGATTGGTCTCTGGGTCAAGATTCTAAAGGTTCCATACCATTTCTTATTTTCACTGATTCTACTTTTTTGTATCATAGGTTCATATGTGACAAGCAATAATCCCTATGATGTGGTCATCATGGTAATTTTCGGTTTCATCGGCTATGCCATGAAGAAGTTTGATTATGAGGCCTCTCCATTGGTTCTTGCCCTTGTCCTGGGCCCGATGATGGAGAATGCCTTTCGACGTTCCTTAGTAATTTCAGATGGAGATTTTGGAATATTTTTTCAGCGCCCGATATCTGCCTCATTTCTGATCATTGGGCTATTGATTCTTTTTTCGCCAATATTTTTAAGAAAGAAAAGATTGAAGGAGGATCTTCGATCAGAATAATTATTCTACGAGGCTTCTAATCGCCTTCATATTCTTTAAATCCTCCTCTGTATCGTTTCTCGGGGTCTCCATTATTCCAGGTAGATGTTTTAATAGAGGATGATTGATAAGATATCTAAATCCCTCAAGCCCAATATATCCCTCACCGATATGCCAGTGACGATCCTTTCGTGAGCCCAACGGGGTCTTTGAATCGTTTAGATGAATAAGATGGAGTCGCTCAAGCCCAATAATTTGATTAAAGCTCTCCAATGTTTTCTCGATTCCATCCCGATTAGAAAGATCATATCCTGCTTCAAAGGCATGGGCAGTATCGAGACAGACTCCCACTCTTTCTCTCTCCTCAATCCCATCAATGATTTTTCTTATCTGCTCAAAATGATAACCAATCTCCGTTCCCTGTCCTGCTGTATTTTCTAAAAGGAGTGTTACAGAGTTTTTAACTCTCCAAAAGACCTGGTTTATTCCATTGATTACAGCATCGATTGCTTGATCTTCAGATGATAATAATCGATGACCAATATGGATGATCAGATATTGTGCTCCTAAGACTTCAGCCCTACCGAGGTCTGTAATAATTGATTCAATAGAGGGTTTATAAAATTTTGAACCCCTTGAGGCAATATTTGGAAGGTAGGGAAGATGCAGAAAGACAGGGTCAATGGCCTTCTCCTTTATCCCTCTTCGGAAGGAGGTCACCTCACTCTCATCCATTGGACGATATCCCCATCCCCTCGGATTTCTTGAAAATAATTGAATCGTCTCACAACCCCTTATCTCCGCCTGATGGATTACATTTGAAAAACCTGCAGAAATCGAGATGTGAAATCCGAATTTCATATAAGATTTCATTGAATAAAGGTGTTTTAAAAGTTAAAATAATTTATAGATTTAAGTAACTCGTTGTCAATAAAAAATAAAGAGCTGTGAAAATGTCC
Organism: Deltaproteobacteria bacterium; assembly: GCA_037440525.1. Classification (GTDB taxonomy): domain Bacteria; phylum Desulfobacterota; class BSN033; order BSN033; family UBA1163; genus JBBITW01. The sequence continues at coordinate 202 of JBBITW010000073.1, read as the reverse complement.
TGAAATTACTGGGGAGTTAGGGCTGCAAACCCTTCGAATGATTTTCGACCCCACCCCCAGTCCAAAAATTCTTTTTTAATGCTTTTTCAGAAAATCTCAAAGATTTGACTTGACAAAAGATTATATATGATTTAGAAAAGAAACGGCCAAATTAAAAAATTCACAAATTATCCATAGATTTATTCGAATAGGAGATTTAAAA
>JBBITW010000072.1:0-16834 GCA_037440525.1 Deltaproteobacteria bacterium | reverse complement strand
TCCACCCCACCTCCCCAGTCTATAAGACTCTTTTTAAATACTTTTTCAGAGGTCTTTTTCAAATGATATCCCCTTCGAAAAGGGGAATAATCTTTTGTGAACTTAATTGAACCTTTTTTACTTTCCTTATATCCTCAAGAGGGGTGAAGATTCTCAATAACCTTTTATCCTCAAAATAATGTCTGATTATTCCTAAGGCAAGTGTATTATCATCCCCGTTCTTCAATCCGATGAGAAGACCTTTTATCTTTAAAGCTAAATCCAGTGGTATGGATTCACCATTGGGGTCTATCACTTCACCTTCTACTTTGACCTCATTAATCGCTAATTCATGAATTGTAGAATATTTAAAGTAATCCTTAAATCTATTTGTTCTATAGATTCTACGCTCCTCCATTGAACGTGGTCTTACTTGGTTTGATAAAGGTAGACGATAGATTTTATAAAATGGGTTATTTTTATAAGGTGCTAATATATGTTCTATTTCATCAAACCTCTGCAAAGCGACAATAAATCGTGGTGATATTAGTTCAATCTTTCTACTTTTTAATTCTTTTCCCCCATCTCCTGAAACAAAACCTGTTGTATCCACTAAGATTAGGTCTGCCCCATAAGATTTAGCCTTATCAACCATAATTTTTACTCCCTTTAGATGAGTGGGAAAATATCCTTCGGGGGTGGTTGAACCGACAAAGAAGATCTCGGGTGTTGATAATATGATTTCCCAATCAGGATCAGATTTAAATATGGAAAGGCCTATGGTTGTAGGTGGTCCGAGGAAGGATTGTCCAATATCTGCATCCACGAGAGCGACCTTGAGGCCTTTTTTACATAATTCTTGAATGAGAAATTTTGCAAGTGTGCTTTTTCCTGTATCCGATGCACCAAGAATGATTGTAATGCCTCTTTCCGCAAATAAATCCTCCACAAGGGTATACCAATCTTTTAGCGGTTTAATCTCCATAGAATTTAGACTTCTATCTATTGATCGAGTGAGTTTGATCAGCTTTTAAATTCATCAAGAATGATCCTTTTTTCCCGGTATGCCCTGATATATTCAAGGCAATAAGGGTCCTGATTCGTCAGGATCTTACTTGCATATATCGAGGATAAAAGAACCTTGTCTCTAACATCTACAAGAAAGGTATCCAGACCAGCATAGATAGCCATTGTCAAGAATGTTCTGTTGATCAATCTTCTCCCTGGAAGCCCCATGCTCACATTACTAACCCCACAAATGATATGGGATTTTGGATAGTTTAATCTGATAGATTTTATGGCTTCGAGGGCCAAAAGGCCTGCCTGAGGTTCAACTGCTATGGAGAGGGCGAGGACATCAAAGTATATATATTCAGGAGTAATATTTAACTCTATCAATTTTTTATAAAGCCTTTGAGCTATATCCATTCTCTTTTCAACCGTTTTTGGAATCCCCTCTCCGTCCATGCAGAGGGCAACCACTTTACATCTCTTTTTAGAAATGACAGGACAGAGTTTATTCAATTTCCATTCCTCTGCGGAGATGGAGTTTAAAATAGGTGGTTCATCGTGGCGATATAAGGAGAGTGCTGATTCTAATGCTTCGGGATTGGCACTATCAATCATCAATGGAATTGGAACCTCTTTTTGGACCAATTCCACAAGCCATGGTAGATCTTCCACTTCATTTCCACCCACTACCCCTGCATTCACATCTAAGTATTGAGCTCCACATTCATATTGGATCTTTGCTAACTGTTTTAGGTAAGCTTCATTTCGATCAAGTATGGCCTGACCAACCTTCTTGATTGTTCCATTAATTGATTCACCGATAATCAGCATATCTCATTTCCCTCCTGAATGATTTTCCCTGCTTCGAACACAACGGACATAATAATGATTGCTTTTATAATAACTGAGAATATATGCACCATCAAACATCAAGATCCAGGCATTTTTTGTCTTTTCCCCAAAGGTGGTGGATGACCAATATGGAAGGCTGTCTTTAAATGGAACCTCTTGACGTATAGTTGGTCTACCGTCTGATCGATTTTTTGTCCTATCAAGGAGGGATTCCAGTTCTGTTATTGTGGGCAGACGCCAATTACCTTTTCCACCCAGTATAAGTGATTTTGAATATTCCTTTGCCTCATACCAGTTCATTCTGCCTGGAGATTCGTATTGCCATTCAAGCCCTGTTTTAGAATCTATCCAGGTAAGGGGTTTTTGTCCTTCATGTTCCATCGCTTAGGTAAATAAGTGAAGGTGGCCAATTAACAATTGCCAATGTTAATAGAGTAAGTATTTTCGTTGAACATTGGATATTGAAAATTGACCAACAAAAATTGAATTTTTGAAACTTACAATCCTAAATACACCCCTTTGGGAAACTGCCTTGGATTTCCCCAGAATATACAATTGGTGGGGCATGTTGCATAGCAAGAAGGAACTTCTTTTTCTTTCCTTTTCTCAAGGCAGAGATCACACTTTACTGCCTTCAGGGTTTCGTGATTGAATTGCATCACATCCCATGGGCAGGCCTGGACACAACAGGTCCCGCACGAAATACATCTCTTGGCTTCCTGTAAGGCAAGCTTCTTTGTTAAACCCTTTTGAACCTCGCTAAAACTCTTTATTCGCTTTTTGGGCTCCAATGAAGTAATTTTTACTCGCCCAGTGGGGTCATATTTTTCTTTTATGGGTTTTAGGATTTCCTTTAGTTCTTTATCCCTACCCAAACTAAGCTGTTGAGCATTTAAATAACGGATAATAGAAATAGATGCCTCCCTTCCATCTGAAATGGCTTCAATCACACTTTTTGGTCCTCTTACAGCATCTCCGCCTGCAAATATGTCAGGAACATCGCTTTGAAGTGTAAGGGGATCAACCTTCAACGTTCCCCATTCAGTCAAGCTACATTCACACTCTTCTGTGAGACAGCACCAGTTGGATTCCTGACCGAGGGCTGTAATTACAGCATCTACCTTTATTACAAATTCCGATCCCAATATGGGTTCAGGTTTTGGGCGCCCTGTTTCATCAGGTGCTCCTAATCGCATTTTAATACATTCTATTGCATTGATATGGCCGTTTTTTCCTATAAAACGAACAGGTTGTGTTAAGATATTTATCGGAATCTTTTCTTCCCTGCATTCCTTTATCTCTTCAGGTCTTGAAGGTATTTCATCGAGACTTCTTCGATAGATAATAAAAGCCTTTTCAGAACCGAGCCTGCGAGCAGAACGGACCACATCCATTGCTGCATTCCCTCCGCCGATTACAGCAACCTTCTTCCCAAGTTTAATGGGTTTTCCTGTGTTTAATTGGCGGAGGTAATCCAATCCTCTATAGACACCTTCTAAATCCTCTCCTTCAATCCCCAGGCGAGTGCTTTCCTGTGCACCGATAGCAATGAAAAAGGCATTGAATCCTTCCTTACGTAACTGGGCAATATTCTTGTCTTTACCAATCTCGATATTGGATTTCATCTTTACACCCATATCTTTAATCATTTGAATCTCTGCCTCAACAATCCTTCTGGGAAGACGATAAGTAGGAATACCCATCCTTAGCATACCTCCGAAGAATGGTGCCTTTTCAAAAACTGTTACCCTGTAGCCTTCTTTAGCTAAGTAATAAGCACAGGTCAGACCAGCAGGGCCTGATCCGACAATGGCAACCTTCTCTTTCCTTTTTGGCTTTGTTTCTAAAATGGACTTCTTTTTAGCCTTTAAATCTAAATCACCCAAAAAGCGCTCAATGGAGCGTATACCAACAGGTTCATCAATTTCCTTTCTCTTACAGTTGGTCTCACATGGATGATGGCATACCCTCCCGCATATGGATGGGAATGGGTTTGTAAGTTTTATAAGTTCAAGGGCCTCCTGAAATCGTCCTTTAGATGCAAGACTTACATATCCCTGAACATCGATATGAGCAGGGCATTCAAATTTACAAGAAGAGGTAAACTGTTTTTCAACTCCAGATTTTTTAGGTAATGCACCACAAGCATTACATTTGTCCTCATTCACAAGAACGACTTTGGTCTTGGGATCAATGGTGATTGCCTCCTCGGGACAGGCAAGAGCACATGGCGCATTATCACAGTGATGACAGAATAGTGGCTTGAAGAATGGAGCTCTCTCAATTATCCTCACTACCCTTGGTCCAACCGAAAGCCCGTGCTCTTGCTTACATGCCACCTCGCAGGCATGACAGCCCATACATTCAGTTTCATTAAACATCAAAGATATCTTTCCCATTGCCTTCCTCCATTTTTATCAAAGTTAAGAACGAAATCATTACGCATGGAAAATTTTTATCTACTCTTCACACGGAGATATATTACATAGACAGACTCTAAGATTTGTTGAGCCCATGGCAGGGTCAACCGTTTCGTATCTATTATCTGTAAGGATATTTACATTTGATACATTCCAGCCATGGCCCGGATCCTTAATCTCCGGATACCACCATCCATGCTCACAAACAATAACCCTCGGGTCGATGTTTGAATTTAGTTTTGCCCTCTGTTTGATTCTCCCCCTCGGGGAAGAGATATGAACCCACTGGCCCTCTTTGATATTATGTTTTTTTGCTGTATCGGGGTGAATCTCTACAATCGGGTCGGGTCTTATCTCCCTCAATGCAGGGATCTGTCTGTTTGCTGAATGGAAGAAGACTGGTGTCCGAAGGCCAGCATTCAGGATATAAGGATAGTCCTTAAGAAGGTGAGGGGTAGAATATGGACTTTCAGGGACCTCAACATACTTAGGAAGTGGAACATATCCCCATTTCTCCAGGATGGTAGAATAGATTTCTAATTTCTTTGTAGGTGTTGAAAATCCCCTCTCTCTATACTTATAATAAACCATTTCCCCTTTCAGATATCCCTTCTCTTTAAACTCTTCCCATGTCAAACCAGAAGGCTCGAGGAGGTAATTGAGTGCATCTTCTACTGTGGGCCACCACTCCTGCCCCATTCTTTTTCCGAGTTCAAGAAAGATCTTATGATCCTGCCAGCACTCACCAATCTCTACACATTTCTGCCGGGCAAGGACATAACCATGCCGCTTCCAATTATCAGCAACATGATTCTGTTCAAGCCATGTGCCAGAGGGTAGAAATATATCAGCAAGCTCTGCAGTGGGTGTCAGGAAGAAATCTATTACCGCCAGGAATTCAAGTTTCTTTAATGCTTCATAAGCCTCTCTGGCATTTGCCCTTGTCACTACAGGATTACTTCCACAGAGAATGCCAGCCTTGAGTGGATAAGGTTTTCCAGTAAGGATTGCATCCCATGCCTTCTTGGGATTGATCAAGGCCACCCTTGCACCGAGCTTAAATTGGTCTCCTCCAAGCCTCTTTGCTTGTTGTTCGGGATGGAGATCCTTATGCCTTGCAAATTCGGAGACTGTCCTTGTTGGTGGATTTACAAAGAGGGCATTTCCTCCAGGGGCATCGAGGTTTCCTGTTATAGCCATCAGTGCTGTTGTGGCACGTGTATAATTGACACAGTTTATGGTCTGCTCTGTTGGAACTCCCCAGTGGATACAGGCAGGCTTTGTGGTTGCATACATCCTTGCAGCCTTTCGAATCAGATCCTTATCAACCCATGTAATCTCTTGAACCCTTTCGAGTGGATACTCTTTTACCCTTTCCTTCCAGGCATCCCAGCCATGGACATAATTTTCAACAAACTCCTTATCGTAAAGCTCTTCCTCTATGATGACATTATGGAAACCAAGACATAAGGCCGCATCAGTTCCAGGACGGAGTTGAAGCCAGATATCCGCCTTGTTTGCAAGAAAACCCTTTCGAGGGTCGATACAGATGAGCTTTGCCCCTTTTTTGTAAGCCCTCCAGAAGTTTTCTCCCTTATATTCATCAGGATTGGTCCACAAGGGATTACAGGCCCACATGATGATACATTTTGGTCCACCCTCATAATCAGCCACAGGTAGAGTGCCAGAAGTGATCAGTGTTGATCCAACCCGAGATACATAACACATATGACCTGCGGTAAGAACATTAGGAGTTCCGAGGAGATTGGCAAAACGATAGAGATGACTTTCATAATCCCTGCCTGTGCCTTGCCCAACAACTATAGATTCTGGCCCATATTCTTCGATAACCTTCTTGAATTTATCAACAATTGTATTAAGGGCCTCATCCCATGAGATTCTCTCCCATTTGCCTTCTCCTTTTTCACCAATCCTTTTCATTGGATAAATGATTCGATCAGGATGGTAGGCCAGTTGTGTAATGGCCAGACCTTTACTGCACATTGTTCCGTGGCTTATCGGGGAGGCCGGGTCTCCTTCTACTTTGATCACCTTTCCTTCCCTGACATGTGCAATGACTCCACAACCTCCATGACAGCTACGGCAGACAGTTCGAATCTTTTTTACCTCCTCCATCAGTCTTCCTCCTTTCCTCCATCAGGGTTGATAAAAATTTAAGAATATTGATGAAGGTCAATATAATTTTAACACTCTTAACCCATCCCCTCACCGGGAATTATTTTAGATCATCCTTTTTAAATTTAGAAATTTAAAATATTTTTTCCTTCGGCTAAGAAAGATTTAATTTTTTACGGAGTTGTTTTACAAATTTCGCCCCATCAGGCCCATAGGCAGGAAGAATCCACGGCATATCGTTTAACGCCCTTAATATCGATGGTAGTAAGTCAAATGGAATAGAGATTATCTGGTGACCTTCTGGGAAGAGCCTCCTTCTCTTCATACCGTGACCAAGACCTGTAACCGTATAATTGAGCTTTCCTGTCAGGTATGGATAGATAAATATCCATGCACAACCTATTGCAGATGAATATTTTGCCAACCAGATCTCCCCTGTCCTGTAGCTCATTGCCCTTAAAAGGATTTCTGTCTGGTCAGTTCGAGCTAAGATGATCAGGATATCAGGGTCATATTTGATTTGATCCAGTGGAGAAAAGGCAACGTAATGAACCAATCCTTTTTCCAATTTCGGTATATATTGGTATAGTCTGCTTGCTGAACGAGGTTCCTCAAAGATTTTTAGACCTGCCCCAAATTGTCCATTGATAAAAGGTTCAGGGGCATCCTCCTCTCCCAATACATATAATCCTGCCTCACAGGTATGGTTCTCTTTATCTACAAAAAATGGCTCACCTTCCTGGGCCTTCTTAAGCATTTCACATAGAGCCATCTCTTCATCGAGTCTTTCAATTCCATCTGGAGGTTTAGCCAAAAACTTAACACCCACAGGTCTTGCCCTAAAATTAAATTTATTCAATACAGAAAAATCTTTTTTCATAAGCATATCATCCTTTCTTTTTACTGGATCATAAAAAAATCTCCCCTCCTTACACAACCATCGTGAAATATACCTTTCTATATAAGTGGGCAAGTGGGGAATCTTTTTAATCCATTCCCCACTTAATTAATCAACTTAATGGATAAATATAATTGGTTATTAAAAATCTTCTTGCAAAAATTTACTAAACCAACAAGGTTTTCAATAAATATGTCGACATGGCCAGACACCCAATTTTACAATTTTACCTTTCTGTAACTGGTCAACCCTGACTGCATCAACACCCTCAATTTTACCAGGTCCATATGTGAGGGGGGTACTGCTTAGGCCACCTGTGTCAAGGTTTTTAATCTGATAGAAGCCATGGTTTAGCACATCGGCCCTGGTTAACTTTTCAAAAGGCACCTTTTGGAGGGTCAATCTTAATGCCTCGGTCTGAACCATTGCTTCAAGCAATCCTCCAACATACTGAATATGACCAACCCATTTTTCAGGGTGATACTTTTTCTGTATTTCGTGGATGAATTTTATACCAATGGTTGAGGTATCATCAAATGGTGGGAAGCTACCTGCACAGACATAACCATCACCAAGTGTGCCCATTGCAGGTGCAAAAACTGCAATATGACCGGGTGTTGCAACTCCAAAAACCATCTTGTATCCCAGATGTGGCCCCATACCAAGTCTTACCATCTCCTTTACAGTTGGCTGTGAACCAGGGTTAATCATCACGCCAATGGCGAGGTCAACCCCGTTCTGTTTTAACCACATAAGCTGTGTTGTTGGTGGGGCAGTTGGAACTAAAGGGACATACTGACTGCCAAGGAATTCATAACCAATCTTTTCAAGATATGCCTTCATCTCAGGGATTTCAATCGATTTTCCCATTGCATTGTCAGCAGTGAGGTAAGCCACCCTCGGTTTTCTCTTCTCCTTCCAATTCTCCTTGAACCAATCTGCGATTGCTGCTAAAGAGTCTGTATAGATTGGATAGTATGTAAAGATTGTCTGGGGTGGTTTAAGTAGATAGGGGCCAGTGGCCATACTTGTTGCGCCCATCTTATCCTCATTCAACCTGTCTTTTAGTGCCAGTGCTATTGGAGAACCTGAAATCCTGTAGACAAGCATTCCCTTTGCCTTAAGCTCCTCATAGATTGTAAGTGCCTTGGCTGGCTTTAGTTCATCATCCCTCCATAGAACCTCGAGGGTTATATCCGCAGGGAATTTCTCCTTTCTCCAGGGGGCAAGATTTTTCGTCTCATTTACATATTTGGCATAGTCTTCAAATGCCGCAAGAACAGCGGCCGAGTCCTCAGCATAGGGGCCTGTAAGTGATTGTGTGCCAGAGATATAAAGTTTCTTCTGGGCATCAACAGTGGAAGAAAATAGTGTTAATACTAAAAACATTAAAGCAATGAAACTGATCGTGAGCATTTTAATTTTAACCATCTTTTTTTCCTCCTTTCTATTTTTATTTTAACTGAATCTAATAAGTTGAAAAAAAGATTTAATAATTATCGTTTATAGACATGACGGAGTGGCCATATACCAAGCGGCACTATCTTACCATTCTGCACTTGGTCAATCCGCACTCCATCTATACCTTCGACATCCCCTGGACCAAAGGTCAATGGTGTATTACTCAAACCGCCAGTATCAAGGTTTTTTATCTTGTAGAAACCATGCTCCAGAACATCTACAGGCTTTAGCTTCTCAAAGGGTATATTTTGTAAAGCTAATCTTAATGCTTCTACCTGAATCATGGCCTCAGTCATTCCTTGAACATATAATGTATGGATAACCTTTTTTTCAGGGCGATACATATCTTGTAATTGATGAAGAAATTTCATCCCAGGGCCAGGGTCGTCTCTCGGAGGGAAATCTCCAGCCACCACAACACCTTCAGATAATTTATCACCCATAGAGCGAATCATTACCTCAAGATGAGTGGGTGTAGCAAAGCCAAAGGTTATCTTGTAACCCAAGTGAGGACCCATATCAAGCCTTACTGCTTCTTTGATTGTAGGTTGTGAACCCGGGTCAATCATAACACCGAGTGTAAGATCAATCTTTTTTTCTTTTAGCCACATCACCTGTGTTGTCGGCGGAGTGGTAGGTACTAAAGGAACATATTGACTTCCCAAAAATTCATAACCTATCTTTTTAAGATAGGCCTCCATTTCAGGAACCTCAATCGATTTACCCATTGGATTATCTGCTGTTAGATAAGCGACTCTGGGTTTCCTCCCCTCTTTCCATCTTTCTTTGAACCAATCCGCAATGGCGGCCAGACTATCTGTATAAATGGGATAATTGGTAAATATGGTTTTTGGAGGTGTAAGGAGATATGGTCCAGAAGCCATACTTGTAGCACCTATTCGATCCTCATTAAGTCTTTCCCTAAGGGCAAGTGCTTGAGGAGATCCAGAAACCCTGTAGACGAGCATTCCCTTTGCCTTAAGCTCCTCATAGATTGTAAGTGCTTTGGCTGGTTTTAGTTCATCATCCCTCCAGAGGACCTCAAGGGTTATGTCCGCAGGGAATTTCTCCTTTCTCCAAGGGGCCAGATTTTTCGTCTCATTTACATATTTGGCATAGTCTTCAAATGCCGCAAGAACCGCAGCTGTATCCTCTGCATATGCACCTGTTAAGGCAAAAGTTCCACCAATATATAGTTTTTTAGATGCATTAGCAGTTCCGATAAATGAAAATAAAATGACCAGTAAAATGATTAAAGAGTTCAAAATAAGAAATTTAATTTTTTCCATTTTATTTAAACCTCCTTTCTTCCAGATTTATTCTTCATGGGAGAAAGGCCACAATCTAAAGTAGGCCTTAATCTTCTCCCATCTGTGAGCAAGTCCTCTCGGTTCGAAGATAAGGAAAAGTATAATAACCAGACCCCGGGTAATCAGTGCCAGTGAGGCAGCTGCCTGGGCAGCAATGATTCCTGAAAGGATAGGGCCAACAATTGTAACCAGTTCATCAAGAAGCTTCAGGGATATTGCCCCCAGGATAGCACCTGTAGTGCTACCCATTCCACCTACAATCAACATTCCTAAATACCATACGGAATCCATGAATGGAAATTGATCTACACTGGCAAATGCAAAATAGTGTACCAGAAGGGAACCTGCCACACCTGCATAGATACAACCAATAAAGAATGCCTGAAGCTTATAACTCCAGAGACTGATCCCCATGACCTCAGCTGCAAGATCATTATCCCTTATGGCTACAAAGGCACGGCCAGCCCTTGTCCTCAGGATATTCTTTGTTAAGATAGTTGATATGAACGCCATTGCCATAACCAAATAGAAGTAGCTCGTCTTTGATTTTAAAACAAAGCTTCCTATCTTTGGTTTGGGAACAGGTAAACCATCAGCACCACCTGTAATATTTTGGAACTGAAGTATGAGCCAGATGATAATAAAATGTGCGGCAACGGTGGCCATAATGAGGTAGAAACCTTTGATCTTTAAGGATGGGAGACCAAATATTAAGCCTGCTATTCCTGATGCAATGGCCGAGCAGGGAAGGGCCAGCCAGAATGACCAGCCAAGTTTAGCAGTTAAAATGGCTGAAACATATGCTCCCACCGCCATAAAGCCCACATGACCAATGGAGATTTGGCCACAATATCCGGTCAGTATATTAAGTCCGTGAACACTTATAATGGCGATACCAATCATGGTCATAATGGTTAGCATTCTGTCAGTAAGGAAAAGAGGGCATATTGTGAGAAAAATTAAAAATGTAAAGAGCAATAACCATTGAATAGGTGTGCGGATGATGGCCATATCTTGAACATAGTTTTCATGGATTGTTTCAAACTCTAATCCCATTTATCAGATCCTCTCAATCCTGACAAGACCAAAAAGGCCATGGGGTTTGAAGACAAGAACGATGATCATTACTATGAATGGGAATACGTGAGCAAGCCCTCCACGGGGCAGAAGTGGATCGAGGTAACCCGCAGCCACATTCTCCAGTACCCCGAGGATTATTCCAGCTATTATAGCTCCACCAATTGAATTAACTCCTCCTAAAAGCACAACTGCAAATGCCTTTCCACCAACCTCAGCAAGAGGTATCATAACACCTGAGACACCTCCTAAAAGAATCCCTCCAATTACACCGACTATGCAGGCAATAACCCAGGAGATTGCATAGACTGTTGTTGCCTTTATTCCCATGCTCTGGACTACATGGAGATCTTCTGCAGTGGCTCTCATGGCGAGCCCCATCTTTGTATATTTAAAAAATAATAGGAGGATGCCCACAATTATAACAGAAACAATCAGTCCAATAAATGGTTCTGAAGGTATTGATATCTTCCCGATTTTTAGAGCAACAGTGGGTAATACACCATGGTAGGTTTTATATTCACCACCCCAGATGAGGGTTGCAAGTCCCTCCAGTATACTGGCAAGTGCTATGGTCATCATTATGATGGCAAGTTCGGATTGACCGATAAGAGGTCTAAGGGTTAGACGCTCTATCAATAGGCCCATAATAATTGCCGATCCTATTGCCAGTAGAATGGTTGCCCATATTGGTAAACCAAATAATACTAAAAATGTATAACCCAGATAACCACCAATTAATACAAAGTGCCCCTGGGCTATATTGAATGCATTGGAACATTTTAGTATAATAACAAAACCTATTGCTACAAGGGCATATACCATACCGAGTGCAAAGCCGGTAACAACTAATTGGAGAAAAAAAGTCATGGGATAGCTCCTTATAAAGATCTTATGTTGAGAATGGTCTTAATTGTTCCTATTCTACCATCTCGATGTATTAGACGATCCTCTATGGGGATTTCTTTAATATCATCATAAATAGCATTAATAAGATCCCTGTAGCGTTCCTCAAGGTATCTTCTTCTAAGATTTCTTGTTCTTGTCAACTCCCCTTCATCAGGATCAAATTCCTTATGTAGATTGACATATTTTTTCATCCTTATAGCAGGCGAAAGATCTTGATTTACCCTTTCAACATCCTTCTTCACAAGCTCATAGACCTCTTCCTTCTGTGAGAGATCGGCGAAGGTTTTATAACCTACCCTCATCTGCCCAGCCCATCTACTCACATTATAAAAGTTGATTACGATGATTACAGATACATATTTTCTTTCTGGCCCTGCGGTGACCCATGCATCCTTTATATAAGGGCTGGATCGCAATCTACATTCAATAGATTGAGGGAATAGTAACTCGCCATTTGCAATTCTTATCACATCATTTAAACGATCTAAAAATACGATATGTCCATCCTTTCTAATATAGGCCATATCCCCGCTGTGAAACCATCCATCCTTCATGACCTCTGATGTTCTTAGGGAATCTTTATAATAACCGGCAAAAAGGCCTGGGTGCCGATAAGCGAGTTCACCATTTTCTGTTATCTTTATCTCTGCTCCATTGTGGACGGAGCCAACAGTCTCAATATTTATATCGTCGTTTCTTGAAGCGGTTAGGGCTCCTCCCTCTGTTGTTCCATATATACTCTTTAGAGGGAGGTTTAGGGCATGGTAAAACCTGAAGGCATCAGGGCTGAGGGTTGAACCAGTGCTATAGCAGATTCGAGCCCTCGAGAGCCCGATGCTTTTTTTAATGGGTCGAATGATTAAAGCATTAATAATGAGGGAAAGAATTTTCATCAAGAGACCAGGCCTTTTTCTCTTATATCTTAGCTCTGCGATCCTGTGGGCAATGGGCATTAGAGAGCGAAATAGAGACTTCTTCAAGAGATCTCCACCCAGTATGCGCGCCTGGATTGTTGCGGCTTGATTCTCCCATATCCTTGCTCCATAAAATACTATATGGGGTTTTATTTCTTTTGTATCTCGTTGCTGTGTCTCGGGATCCTCTGAAAAATTAAGTATAGAGGCCGAAAGCAGGTGGCAACCGATTGCAAACCATTGTTCATTTATACTAGCAGGGGGTAAATAAGGGATGATGTTATCATGGCTATACCATGGATCGATTCTTAAATGATATTCAGAACAGATACGCATGGTCTTAAAGGTATGGATGGCCCCTTTAGGTTGGGGGCTGGTTGTCCCTGAAGTATAAACGATGGCGCAGATATCATCAGCACTGCCACTTTCCACATTCTTTTCAAAGAGGCCAGGATGTTCTTGATCATATTTTTGTCCCATTTCAAGAATCTCTCGATAACCCGTTAAGATGGGATCTTTGTAATGTGCAAGCCCTTTATAGTTCCAATAGATGATCCTTTTTAATAGAGGTAATTGACTTTTTATTTGAAGTAATTTATCCACCTGTTCCTGATCTTGAACAATAGCAAAACGGGCCTCAGAGTTTTCAGCAATATATTTTATCTCCGATGGGGTGGAATCTCCATATAATCCAACCGAAACACCATGGTTTGACTGGGAGGCCAATTCGGCATAATACCATTCAGGGGCATTATCCCCGATGATTAACACCTTGTCCCCATACTCGAAACCAATGGATAATAAACCCAGGGCAAGGTATTTTACATTTAAATAGTAATCTTTCCATGTAAATGGTTGCCATATACCAAATCGCTTATGACGCATGGCTTTATGGGTATCGCCATACCTTTCGTAATTATATTTGAGAATCTTTGGCCATGTATCACATTTTTCTTTATATAATTGTTCCTTTTTGATAGTCATAACTTCAGACAATGAAAAATTAATAAATTAATGATAAGAGAAAGATAACATTTTTAATATAATCATTTGAAGTTTATCATTATGCAAGCCATCTCTTCTTTCGACGGTAATGTTTGACCTCTCTGTAACTCCGTCTTGAACCAAAGGCAGAGAGTCCCATATAAAATTCCTGGATATCCTCATTATCCCTCAATTGCTCAGCTGGCCCACTTAAGACAACCCTACCATTCTCAATTACATAACCGTAGTTGGCTATACCAAGGGAGGCTATGGCATTTTGTTCCACTATGAGCATCGACATTTTTTGTTCATAATTTATTCTCTGGATAATCTCGAAGATTTCCTGTACAAGCAATGGGGCAAGTCCGAGGGATGGTTCATCCAGAAGTAAAAGTTTTGGACGGGACATCATCGCCCTTCCTATCACGAGCATTTGCTGTTCACCACCTGAGAGATAGCCACTTACCTGCCGGCGAAGCCCTTTAATTTTTGGGAACCAATCATAGATTCTTTCTATATCTTCTTTAACCCCAGCACGGTCTTTCCTTCGGTAAGCCCCTACTAATAAGTTTTCCTCAACACTTAGGTGTTCAAGGACTCTTCGGCCTTCCATAGCTTGGCTTATACCCAGAGAAGCAATATCCTCAGGACCGTATTGATCTATCCTTTTACCATCAAATTCAATACTTCCCTCAGTTATCTCACCCTCCTCTGTCTTTAACATCCCTGATATTGCCTTTAGCGTTGTGGTCTTACCAGCACCGTTAGCTCCAAGGAGTGTAACAATCTTACCATCCTCTACCTCGAGGGAGACCCCACGTAGCACCTGAATTACATTCATATAGAGAACTTCAATGTTATTTACCTTAAGCATAGCAGACCATTTTAGGTTTAACTAAGATTTTTATCTCCCTTTACCTAAGTATGCACTTATTACATCGGGGTTATTACTGATTTCTGAAGGTGTTCCTTCAGCAATCTTTCGCCCAAAATCGAGCACAATAATCCTGTGGGCAAGATCCATCACCACCCCCATATCGTGTTCTACAAGAATGATTGAGCCTATCCCATCCCTTAAAACAGGGGTATCAGGATAGGTGGCCCCCTGTCCTTCAAATAAATCAATGATAAATCTGGCGATGTCTTCCTTTTCTTCTAAATTCATCCCTGCCATGGGTTCATCAAGTAGAAGTATCTTTGGTTCCAATGCTAATGCCCTTGCAAGTTCTACCCTTTTTCTCATACCGTAGGGCAAGACCCCAACAATCTTCTTTCTAATGGGTGCAATCTCAAGAAAGTCAATAATCTCTTCTACAATCTTACGATGTTCAATCTCCTCATTTTTCGCCCACCCCAGGTAGAGGGCGCCTGTTAGAAAATTCTGTTTCATCAAAACGTGCCGGGCAGCCATGATATTATCCTGAGTGCTTAAGCCCGTATAGAGTTCGATATTCTGGAATGTTCTTGCAATTCCAAGTTTTGCAAGCTTATCAGGACGCATTCGAGTTATTCTTTTTCCATCAAAATATATTTCACCCTTTTGAGGTTTGTAAAAGCCATTAATACAATTGAGAAGGGCGGTCTTTCCAGCCCCGTTAGGTCCGATGATGGCCAGTATTTCTTTATCCTTTATATCCAAGCTTACATTGATAAGGGCACTTACTCCGCCAAAGCTTAGAGAGAGGTTTTCTATTCTTAGTTTGATTTGATTTTCCATTTTTAAATTTAAAAGAAGTCCTTTTTATCTTTATATCGTGCTTTTCTTTTCACGATAGGTTTTTTCCATATTAATAAGGATTTCACCAAACTCGATGGAATGTTGCTTCATAGTATAATATGCCTTCTCTCCATTAGAAGTCAATACAGCATCAACAATTGGTCGGTGCATTCCAGGGGGATGGAGAGTATAGGGTCTTGGGGAGACTACCTCTATCACCTTGTGCGTTAGTTTCATCGAAGATCTTAGTATTGCCTCAAAGAAGCGATTTCCACACATCTCTGCAAGGATGTAATGAACTGCTGTTTTCTTTTCTATATCTTCCCATAGGGATCTCGTTGGAGTCTCTTCATCTTCGAGCGCCTTTATCAAACGCTGAGAGTATTCTGGTGTTACGGCCGAGGAGGCTAATCTTGCAATCTCAGGCTCTATGAGAAGTCTCACATGATAGAGTTCGGGTATTGAAATTTTATCTGCCAGGAAGAGGTCCAGAAAGGCATTTGTGATATGATCAAATGTTAGTTCAGTTACAAATGCTCCGCCATTTACTCCCTGGCGAGTAGTGACGAAACCTGAGTTTTCAAGTGCCCTTAATGCATCTCGGATTGCAAGGCGGCTGACCTTAAATTCTTCTGAAAGTTCTCTTTCAGAAGGCAATTTATCACCTGCCTTGAAGTGACCAAGCAGAATCGACTCCTTAAGCTGTTCAAAAACCTCTTCAGAAACTCTTAATTGTTTGATCGGCCTAAAATTTGCCATTTTTTGCTATATTAAACAAAACAAAAAAAAATTTCAAGAGTTTATTTATTTAATTATTATACCAATCAAAATTTTTGGTTCTTCTCCAATTTTGTTGCCAAAAAGGATTCGAGGATTCCGGGATTCAAGGGTTTAAGTCTCTATTTTCTTCCAATATTTTGCCTGAATTCTCTTTAATTCTTCAGCTTTAATATACTCTAAATCTCCAGGAAAAAGTATCTTGGTTTCTATTATTCAGAGCAATTAAATCTTACCCCTCTCCCCAATGAGGCTGTGTCGTAATGTTATTCTGAGGCTTTAGCCGAAGAATCTATGTTTTATAAGGGTTTGAATTCTATAGATTCCTCGCTTCGCTCGGAATGACACCACTCTGTTGTCATTTCGAGGCGTTAGCCGAGAAATCTTTC
>JBBITW010000071.1:0-16888 GCA_037440525.1 Deltaproteobacteria bacterium | reverse complement strand
GAGCGTTCTACCTATTGACATGTTAATTTATAGTTGTACAATTGTCTATGATAGAGAAGGGAGCGTATCATGGATATCGTAATTGATACTTCTGCCCTGCTTGCAGTTATCGTGGCAGAACCTGAGCGAGATAGGATCGTTAAATTGACGGCGGGGCATACATTCATTGGCCCTGGATCAATCACCTGGGAAATTGGGAATGCCTTCTCGGCTATGCTAAAACAGCAACGTGTTGGTTTGGCCGAGGCTCAGCAAGGGTTGAAGATCTTTAACTCTATCTCTCTGCGTTTTGTCAGAGTGGATTTGAGTAACGACATTTCCATCGCCTATAAAACCAAAACATATGCTTGCGATGCATACTTTCTTGATTGTGCCATCCGCCATGCTGCACCTTTGTTGACCCTGGATCGGGTCCTAAAACGTGCGGCAATGAGGCTTGGTGTTAAATTGATGGAGGTTTGAAATGCGAATCTATACCTATTCTGAAGCGAGACAAAAGCTTTCGAGTATCTTAGACAAGGCAGAATTCATGGGAAAAGTGATTATCCGCCGAAAGGATGGAAGAACCTTTGCATTGATCCCTGAGCAGATGAGCAACTCCCCCTTGGATGTTCCTTCAATCAAGGCAACTGTTTCTACGGAAGAACTTGTTGAGATTGTAAGAAAAGAGAGAGGCAGAACAAGAGGGAGGAGGCGACGCGTATAAAGCCGTGCACCTCACCCCTAACGTTAGGCCAAAACAAAATGGAGGTAAGATATAAAAGTTGAATTTACTGCAATTATAGAGCCGGCACCTGAGCAAAGATTGGGGTCACATTTTGACTATTGACAGTTATATATGGAAGGTATGATACAGTACTGGGAACCGAAATAATAAATGGGAAGTAGGAAATGGGAAATGGGAAGTAAAATATTTAAATAGAACCGTCTCAACTATTTCCATCCATCTAAAAATGATTTTTAGAAATAGTCCACAAATGTTTTTTTCCATAAAATCATTTCATATATAGTTTGCACCCAGAAAAAAGTTGTGTTATTTTTTTATTTAAATATTGGTTCTTTTACAAATTATGAAAAAAAGACCAAAAATTTTAGTGACCAATGATGATGGGATTCATTCCAAGGGGATTATTACCCTTGCAAAAGTTCTTAGAGAAGTGGGAGAGGTCTTTGTTGTTGCTCCTGATAGGGAGGAGAGTGCTATTGCCCATTCCCTGACACTGCATAGACCTCTCCGGGTGGAAATGATTAAAAAAAATTTCTATGCTATCGATGGAACACCTGCTGACTGTGTTCACCTCGGTGTCAATGCAATTCTTCCTGAAAGGCCTAAATTAATTGTTTCTGGAATTAATAAGGGGGGAAACCTTGGTGACGATATTACCTATTCAGGAACAGTCTCTGCTGCCTTTGAAGGAACACTTTTAGGTATTCCATCTTTTGCAATCTCATTGGTTTCGAGGAGTGATTACAAATTCAACACAGCAGCAAATTTTGCATTGAGGGTCGCTCGATATATTATAAAGCATGGCCTTCCGAGGGATACACTCCTCAATATCAATGTTCCTAATCTTGATGAGAAGGAGATTAAATCCTACAAGATAACCCAGCAGGGGAGATGGGTCCACAATGGTAATGCGGTAATAGAGAAGATAGATCCGAGGGGAAAGAAATACTACTGGATTGGAAGCGGAGAGCTTATTTTTGACCGGAAAAAGGAAACCGATTTTGAAGCTGTATCCAATGCCTATATCTCTGTCACTCCGCTCCATCTTGATCTAACAAATTATCGGTTCATAAAGGATTTAAAAAAATGGAGAATCTGAACTAAAAAGGGGGAGAAAGATGAGGACTACTTTAAGTGTGATTAAGGCAGATATCGGCAGTATCGGGGGGCATATAAGACCGAGCCAGAAATTGATCGAGGCTGTTAAGAATTATATTAATAAAAATGGAGATGGAATCATTTCTGATTTCTTTGTCAGCCATACAGGAGATGATATAGCAATACTTTTTGCCCATTCTCTCGGGAAGGGTAGCGAAAGGATTCACAGATTGGCATGGGATGCCTTTGTTGAAGCGACAAAGGTTGCAAAGGACCAGGGGCTCTATGGAGCAGGGCAGGATCTGCTGAAGGATTCTTTTTCAGGAAATGTAAGAGGAATGGGACCAGCGGTTGCAGAGATGGAGTTTGAAGAAAGGCCAAACGAGCCATTTCTATTCTTCGCTGCGGATAAAACAGACCCTGGTGCTTATAATTTGCCACTTTATCTTGCATTTGCTGACCCCATGTATAATGCAGGATTGATCCTGAGTCCCTCAATGAATAAAGGATTCAGATTTGTAGTCATGGATGTCAACTATACGGAAGGTGATCGAACTATTGAACTTGATGCACCTGAGGAGCTTTATGACATTGCTGCATTATTAAGAGATAATCAACGTTTCGTCATCGAGGCCATATATTCCAGAAATAATGGAGAGATTGCTGTTGCAGTGAGTACAACTCGCCTTCACAATATTGCGGGAAAATATACAGGGAAGGATGATCCTGTGATGCTGGTGAGGGTTCAGGGCGCATTTCCAGCAACAGGTGAGGTTCTGGCCCCTTTCAATATAGGCCACTATGTAGCAGGTTTTATGAGGGGTAGCCATACAGGTCCGTTGATGCCTGTGAGAATCAATTCCAGTGTTTCATATTTTGATGGACCACCTATTGTTGCATGTCATGCCTTTTGTGTTCGCGGTGGTAAGCTCACCGAGCCTGCGGACGCATTCGACCATCCATACTGGGATTGGGTGAGAAATAATGTGGCTCAAAAGGCTACGGAGATGCGTAGACAAGGATTCTCAGGGGCTGCAATGTTACCCTATGCGGAGCTTGAATATGGTGGTATTGTAGAGAAGATGGGAATACTGGAGAAGAGATTTAAAGTAAGGAGTTAGAAATTCCTAATGGGCCTTACGGAGAAACGTGTCTATATAGAAACCTATGGCTGTCAGATGAATGAACATGACTCTGAGCTGATACTTAGGCTCCTTGAGGGCTTAAACTACAGTGAAACTAAAGAAGCAAAGGAGGCCGATCTAATTTTCATAAACACCTGCAGTGTAAGGGAGAAGCCTGAGCATAAAGTCTATAGCGCTCTCGGTAGATTTAAGAGATTAAAGGAAAATAAGGGGACAATTATTGGGGTTACAGGATGCGTTGCCCAGCAAGAAGGTGAAAGACTTTTAGAGAGGATACCATATCTCGATCTGGTGATTGGAACTCAAGCAATCTCAATTATCCCACAGCTCCTGGACAGGTTAGAGATAACAGGGCAGAGGATCTGTGAGGTAGGTTTATATCCTCAAATGAGATACATTGAACCTTCACTGCCTAAGAGATCCTGTCGTCAAGTCAAGTCCTATGTGACAATCATGCAGGGATGTGACCATTTCTGCTCTTTTTGTATAGTCCCGTATGTGAGGGGTAGGGAGAGAAGCAGACCGAGTAGAGATATTATTGAAGAGATTAAAAATCTTTCCGAGATGGGCGTAAAAGAAGTCTTTCTCCTTGGCCAGAACGTCAACTCTTATGGTAAGGGATTGAAAGAAGAATTGGCATTTCCGGCACTTCTTCGAGAAATAAATGATATCAAAGGTATTGAGCGAATCCGTTTTACAACATCTCATCCTGTTGATTTATCTGAAGAGTTAATTAAGGCATTTTCGGTTTTGGATAAGCTTTGTGAGCACATTCACCTTCCTGTTCAGTCAGGTTCAAACAGGATTCTAAAGGCAATGCATCGAGGTTATACCCGAGAGTCTTACCTCGAGAAAGTCGAGGAATTAAGAAGGACATGCCCTTCAATTGCAATTACATCTGATGTAATAGTAGGATTTCCAGGAGAGGATGATCAGGACTTCAGGGATACAATCGATCTGATCGAGAATGTTCAGTTTGATGATCTCTATTCATTTAAATACTCTCCGAGAAAAGGAACAAGGGCAGCTCAATTCGAGAACCAGATAGAGGAAGAGGTTAAAAAGCAGAGGCTTAACATTCTCCAGAGGATTCAGAAGGAGATTACCATTAAGAAGAATAAGCTACTTGAGGGCCGGATAGAAGAGGTGTTGGTGGAAGGTCAAAGCAAACAGAGTGATAGAGATTTAACAGGTAGAACCCGCTCAAACAAGATAGTAAATTTTGAAGGAGATATAGGTTTAGTTGGAAGATTGGTGCCTGTCAAAATTTTAAAGGCCTATCCCCATTCCTTAAGAGGGGAGATAGAAATTTATAATCCTGATTCATTATCCAATTGATCACTATCTTTTTTAATCAGAAATCGGGGTGTAGCAGGCGGATCAAAAGGAGACTCAATCCTGCCATTATGCCAGAAGCAGGTATTGTTATGAACCATGCAACAAAAATATTTTTGGCAACTCCCCACCTCACAGCACTTACCCTCTGGCCAGCGCCAACTCCCATAATACTTGAAGAGACCACATGAGTGGTTGAAACAGGTCCTCCCAGTAAAGCAGCTCCTAATATCACGACTGCTGAAGAGGTTTGGGCACAGAAGGCATGAATAGATCTCAATCTATAGATTTTTGTGCCTAAGGTTTTGATAATCCTCCATCCACCACTGAGTGTTCCCAGGGCAATAGCCAGAGCACAGCTTGCAATTACCCAGGTTGGAATAGAAAAGCTCGGACATAATCCGCTAAAAACGAGGGCCATTGTGATTAGGCCCATTGATTTCTGGGCATCGTTGGTTCCGTGACTGAGGGATAATGCAATAGAGGATAGAATCTGCATTCTATTGAAAAAATATTTTGCCTTTGGGGTGGCATTTCTTGATAAATATATGGTTGTTTTAAAGAAGAGTATACCGAAGATAAGGCTTAAAATAGGGGATAGGATCAAAACAGTTATGACATAAGTAAGTCCTCTCCATATGATTTTATCAGGTCCAAAGGCTACCAGCACAGCTCCTACCATTCCTCCAATCAGAGCATGGGAAGAACTTGATGGAATCCCATTGAGCCAGGTGATTAGATTCCATAATATTGCGCCAATCAATGATGCCGAGATAAGACTCATTGGAAGAGAGGTAAATCTATGATCCAGTGCTGATATATCAATAATATTTTCTCCAATCATTCGAGCCACAGCCGTTCCAAATAGGAAAGGACCAATAAATTCACAGATAGAGGCCATAAGCAGAGCCCTCTTGGGGGAAAGTGCCCTTGTAATTATAGGAGAAGCAACAACATTGGCTGCGTCGTGGAAACCATTTGAATAATCGAAAAATAGTGCGAGTGATACAATAATTATTAAATCGAAACTAAACATAAATCTTCTTTATCCTTTAATTCGAAAAGATGCTTATGATTTCATCAGGTTCTCTTATTATATAATCGGCACCGGCTCTTATTAAAGAGTCCTCAATGGATTTTTGATATTTTCGTTTATCCAAAAAGCCGATAGCTTGGATGTCGATATCTTTCTTGGCCAAGTTAGCGGCTACCATGTCATCCGGAACATCTCCAATATACCCACATCTTGGGTCGGGAAGCCCGATTTCTGATACTGCCTTTAAAATTGAATAGGGGTGTGGTTTTGTTAGATTTAATCTTTTTCCGGTTAATCGAAAGATTCTGTCCTCTTCTTCTGTGCAATCATTGAGTGTGACCAAAGAATCGAAATAGGAGAGGATTTGAAACCTTTTCAGGGCAAGCTCAGCTTCAAATCGGGGACGTCCACTTGCAATTCCCATCTTTATATTTTTTTTGAGACTCCGTAATATACTCTTTGGAATTAAAAGTCTTTCCTGTAGATATAGTCCCTTTTTGTGATAAAAAATTGGATCTAAATTATAATATCGGCTGAACTGTTTACCGAGATAAACTTCTTGAAATATGCGTTTTATAATATTTTCTTTATTTAGATTTCCCGTTCGATAAACCCAACCTTCCCACGAATTCTTCAGGGCGAGATGAATTCCCTTCAATCCGCCCCCAAATGATTTTACCACCTTCAGAAAATGTGAAATCTTTTTCCTTTTAACTAAATTTATTGGATCCAGATTATATCTGGATGCCTTTTCATTAAGGAATGATACGATATCACTGATATTAGAGAAGCTATTTCTCCTTTTACAGGGAGGAATGTCAGAGATAGAGAGGAGATAGAGAATAAGCCCGGATGTGAGGTCCCAGTCATTATTGAATCCTCCAGCCATTTTAAAGAGAGAGATTTCTCTCTCATCTACAGGGTTTTTCCCCTTTAGGTCAAATCCAAGACATGAGCTAAGATAGATTTGAACTGTCTTCTGGATCGTTTTACGATATGATCCTGAAACATCTATTAAAACTCCGTCCATATCGAAGATCAGTATGTCAAGATTCATCTTTTTCAAATCTAAAAAATTTTATATCTATTTTCCCTAAAACCCTTTGCCTATCTATTGACTTCCTCAATTACTGTTTTAACCAGACTTTCAACATCGAGACCCTGCATTTGGTAAAGATCATCCGGTTTCCCTGATGAACCATATCTACTGATTCCCATTTTACAGAAACGAATTGGAATACCATGTTCTGCCAACACATTGGCCACAAGGCTTCCGAGACCTGTCTGCACATGGTGATCTTCATATGTGATAATGGTTCCTGTCTTCGAGGCCATGAGAATTGCCTCTACATCAAGATCGGTCATACATGAAATATTCAGGATCATAACCTCCAATGCCTTTCCCCTCAACTTCTCCCATGCCTGAATGGCACGGTAAAGCATTCCCCCCGTGGTAATGATAGCTGCATGATTGCCCTTTCGGATCAGATCGGCTCTGGGATATTGAAATTCATAAGAACCTCCGAAGAAAGGGGTTCCATCCTCTGTAAGTATAACAGGGTTTTGAGAACGACCCATGGCAACTATATAATTTCCAGGTGTTTTTGCAACATATCGAATAACCCTGTCTGTCTGGTTAGGATCAGCAGGAACGATAATTCTATATCCAAAAAGGTTTCGCATGACTCCGATATAGTCGATACACTGGTGGGTTTTCCCATCTTCCCCGACATCGAGTCCATTGTGTGTAACAATAAGTTTGAGGTTTGTCTCGTTGATATCATTAAGTCGATGTTGATTATATGTTTCATCCACACCAAATACACCAAAGTCAGCAAAGAAGGAGATGATTCCGAGTGTGGATATTGCTCCGGCAATTGTAGCGGTATTATGTTCCTGAATACCTCCCTGAAAAAAATTTTTTGGGAATTCTTTAGCGAATCCTGCTGTCTTGACAGAAGACGACAGGTCACAGTCAAAGACTGCAATCGGGAGATTGCCATCTTTATCTAAGTTTATTCGTGCAATATCTATTAATGCGTTGCCAAATGCGGTTCGGTTATCAAGTTTCTGATCGCCTGCATAATTTCTTGGATTTCCTGTATCGATCTTTGGCGGTGAGATTGTAGATTTTCTTCCTTCAAAGGGAATTTTGTTTCTCTCTCGCATTTCATGGTATTGTTCAAGGTCATCTTCGAGACCCAATTCTTGAATTGCCTTTTTATATTCCTCCAAATTAAGGGCCCTTCCATGATATTCCTCCCTTCCCTCCATAAAAGAAACTCCCTTTCCCATTACAGTATGCGCAATGATTGCAGTGGGATGTTTCATAGCGATTGCCTCCCGAAAAGAGAGGTAAATATCCTGAAAATTGTGTCCATTGGTTTCAATCACATTCCATCCATCAGATTCATAGTTCTTTCTTATATTTTGAGGCATGATCTCGTGGGTGATACCGCTGATCTGTCTTTGGTTATAATCAATAATTACGGTGATATTATCAAGATTATATTTTACGGCAAAACGCCGGGCCTCAGAGATCTGCCCCTTTTGTTGTTCACCACATCCCATTGTAACGAATACATGGAAGTCCTTTTTCAGAATCTTTGCTCCCAGGGCAAAACCGCATCCTGCAGAGAGGCCCTGTCCGAGATTCCCTGTATTCCATTCCAGGCCTGGAACACATTTCTCAACATGACCTTCAAAGGCACTGCCAGCCCTTCGGAAATTTATTATTGCCTTCTCTATTGGGAAGAAACCAATTCTTCCAAGGGCAGCATAAACTCCCGGGGATGTATGCCCGTGACTTATAACAATACGATCCCTATCAGGGTTTGAAGGAGATTTAGGATCAACATTTGCAAATGAATAGAGTATGAGATAGAAATCTATGGATGACATAGAGCCTCCCGGATGTCCGGAGCCTGATAAGGTGGTCATCTTCAATATATCTCCCCTTGCCAATCTTGCAAGTTCAGTAAGTCTCAAAATTGTGGTTTCGTCAAGCCTTTCCATCTGAAATCTTTTCAGGAACATATTACCCTCCAAAATGACATTCATATTAGGTTATATTCATATCATATTAGATGCCATTTTGGAAAGAGGATA
Source organism: Deltaproteobacteria bacterium (assembly GCA_037440525.1). Lineage (GTDB taxonomy): Bacteria > Desulfobacterota > BSN033 > BSN033 > UBA1163 > JBBITW01. Next base: position 8,439 of record JBBITW010000071.1, on the reverse strand, counting down.
TTGACAGAATATTTAATTGTGATATCTTTATTATATATTGATTCAAGTGTATGGGGAGTTAGATGGTTATTGGTGTTCCTAAGGAGGTGAAAACAGGTGAGAAGAGGGTGGCTATGACCCCTCAAGGAGTGGATGCATTAGTTTCTCATCGACATCGCGTACTTATTGAGAAAGGGGCGGGCGAAGGGAGTGGTTTTTCAGACAAGGAATATGAAAAGGCAGGTGCTGAAATTCTTGATAATGTAGAGGAACTTTGGGGCGAAGCAGAAATGGTGGTTAAGGTGAAGGAGCCCCTGGAAAGTGAATATAGATTTCTAAGACCAGGGCAGGTCCTATTTACCTATTTACACCTCGCAGCAAATCCATCACTTACAAATAAGTTATTAGAGTCTCGAATCATTGGAATTGGTTATGAAACTGTTCAGGAGAAAAATGGCTCCCTTCCTTTGCTAAGACCCATGAGTGAAATCGCAGGTAGGGCCTCAGTTCTTGCTGGAGGTATGTGTTTAGAAAAAAGACATGGAGGGAGGGGTGTATTGCTATGCGGTGCATCAGGAGTTCCTCCAGCAAAAATAGTCATTATCGGTGCAGGAGTGGTGGGTGCTAATGCCTGCAAGGTAGCTGTTGGTATGGGAGCAAGGGTGAGCATACTTGATGTGCAGCCTGAAAAACTCAGTTACCTGCACGATATTACACAGGGCCATATCACCACATTCATATCAAACCGAATGACAATTGGAGAGGAGATTCTGGATGCTGACCTTGTGATTGGAGCAGTCCTCATACCTGGTGCAAAGCCTCCTATATTGGTGAGTCGCAAGATGTTAAGGAGGATGAAACCTGGTTCTGCAGTCGTTGATGTCTCTGTTGATCAAGGTGGTTGCTTTGAAACCACAAGACCCACTACTCATGAAGATCCAATTTACATTGAGGAGGGAATTGTTCATTATTGTGTAACCAATATTCCTGGTTCATACCCGAGGACATCGACCTTTGCCCTTACAAATGCAACATTTCCTTACATCCTTCAGATCGCAGATCAAGGATATGAAAGGGCATTCAAAGATAATGAGGGATTACGAAGAGGGCTCAACGTTATTGATGGAAAGATTGTTTATGCAGGGGTTGCAGAGAGTCTTGGTCTTCCACTTGCCGCAAATCCATTCTCCTCTCATTATTGAAAATTCCTTTATAATATGATACAGAAGAGCTACCCTTAGGGATTAAATCGATGTGGAATTAAAATAAGAAATTTTGAATCATCTCCAAAAAAGTTTCTAAGATGGTAAAGGTTAAAGGGGTCAAGGAGTCAAGGATTCAAGGGGAATGCTTAAGCATTCAAAGAGTTAAAAGTTTGGCAAAGGTCTTATCAATTATGTTTAGATATTTACAAAAATGCAGATATATTAGAAGTTGAAAGGATGCTCAAGGCATTAATAGAATCCTTTCCGCCAGAGGTGGATCAGGTTCTATCGGAAGAAAATAAACCCTTGAATCCCTGGATCCTCGAATCCTTTTTGGCAACGAAATTGGAGAAGAACCAAATCATTTAAATAGAAGTCAGATGGTAAAGGGAGAAGGAAAGAAAGGGATAATCATAACTATTGATGGGCCTTCAGGTGCAGGAAAGAGTACTGTTGGGAAGATTTTGGCAAGAAGATTGGGGTACACTTATATTGATACAGGAGCAATGTATAGGGCTGTGGCATTGAAGGCCAAAGAGGGGTTAATAAAAACGGATGATGAGGTTAATCTTTCCATACTGGCCTCAAAGACACAAATCTTTTTTAAAAATGTTGGGGAAAAGACCTCTACTATATGCGACGGCGAAGATATTACTGAGGCAATCCGTTCACAGGAGATTGGCCAACTTGCCTCAGAGATTTCAAAAAGCAGGGGTGTAAGGGAGGCCCTTGTCCAGAAACAGAGAGAGATGGGCCAGTGTGGAGGAGTTGTACTGGAGGGGAGAGATACCGGGACAGTTGTATTTTCAGAGGCAGAGATAAAATTCTATCTGGATGCCGATCCAGAAGAAAGGGGAAGGAGAAGGTTTAAAGAGCTTCATGAGAAAGGGATTGAAACCGATATTGATTCAGTCATAGATGAGGTAAAAAGAAGGGATGAGAATGATATGAATAGGGCCATTTCACCTCTGAGGAAAGCCGAGGATTCGATTTTTATCGATTCTACAAATAAGTCAGTGGAAGAGGTGGTTGAAGAGATGTATCAAATGGTTAGAGAAAAGATAAGAAGCTTATGAAGATTTTTGTTGCAAAATCTGCAGGATTCTGTTTTGGTGTGAAGAGGGCTATGGAATTGGCCCTGGAGGCAGTAAAAAAGTCTGATAAACATATCTATACATTAGGTCCTCTGATACATAATCCTCAAGCTGTAGAATATCTTGAAGGATTGGGCATAAAGGTAAAGGAGAGGATAGAGGATATTCCTCAGGGGAAGGTGATCTTTCGTTCCCACGGGGTTTCCAAAAGTGATCTAAAGAAGGCAAAAGAGGGAAGGCTAAGAATAATAGATGCCACATGTCCAATTGTGAAAAGGGCCCATTTTTATGCAAAATTTTTACACCGCCATGGATATCATCTCTTGATTGTTGGAGACAGTCACCACCCTGAGGTAGAGGCCATAAGAAGCTACATCGATAAAGATGTAGATGTTATTGAGGATGTTGGCTCATTGAAAAAAATTGGTTCATGGAAGAAATTAGGCATCATTGCACAAACCACTCAATCTTTTAACCTTCTTAAGGAGATATCATCAAGAAGTTTAGAATTCTCAAAGGAGGTAAGGGTATTTAATACGATCTGCAATGCAACGACTATTCGCCAGAAGGAGGCTGTTGAGATTGCAAAGAAGGTAGAATGTATGATTGTTGTGGGTGGTTACAATAGTGGGAATACACAGAGATTGGCTGCTATTTGCAAGGAGATTCAACCTCATACCTATCATATCGAGACGGCTGAAGAACTTCGTAAGGAGTGGTTCAAGAGAAAGGGAAGTATTGGTCTAACCGCTGGTGCATCCACCCCCTCCTGGATTATAAAAGAGGTTGAGAAAAGGATAGTTGAGATGGCAAACCTAAAAATATAAAAATTTGTAATTTTTTTATGGGTGTGATATAAATCTTACGAGTTTCGGGAGAAGGGGGTTTTTAATGTTAAAGGATGAATTTAACAACATAGTAGAAGAGACGAAGCAGGAAGTTTTGGAAAAAAAGGAAGAAAGAGAAAAGGGGAAAGGATTTCCTTCGAGAGAAGAGCCAGAGACCTTTCAATCACTTTATGAAAAGAGTCTTAAATCAATTGAGGAGGGTCAGATTCTCAAAGGAATTGTCATCGATATCACACCCGACCATGTAACAGTTGATATAGGCTATAAATGTGAAGGACAGGTACCTATACAGGAGTTTCTAAAAAGGGATGGGAAGGTGGATGTAAGGATTGGGGATAAGATTGATGTACTTTTGGAGAAGAAAGATAATGAGGGAGGAATGTTAATCCTCTCAAAAGAGAAGGCAGACAGAATCAATATATGGAGAGAGGTAAGTAGATCATGCCGTGAAGGTCAATTCCTTGAGGGTGAGGTTGTTTCTAAGGTAAAAGGAGGACTTTCTGTGGATATTGGAGGGGTTTTTGCCTTCCTGCCAGGGTCCCAAATTGATTTAAAGCCTGTTAGAGACCTTGATGAGCTGGTTGGGCAAAGATTAAAGTTCAAGGTGATCAAATTTAATAGAAAAAGAAATAATATTGTACTCTCAAGGAGGATCATTCTTGAGGAAGAGCGGAAGCTTCTCAGGGATGAGACCTTAAAAAAACTGCGTGAGGGAGAGATTGTCGAAGGGATCGTAAAGAATTTAACCGATTATGGAGCATTTATTGATTTGGGTGGATTAGATGGGCTGTTACATTTGACAGATATCAGTTGGGGTAGGATTAACCACCCTTCTGAAAAGCTTTCCATCGGAGATAGGATCAGGGTAAAGATCCTTCGTTTTGATAGAGAGAAGGAAAAGGTTTCCCTTGGACTAAAACAGGCCTTACCTGATCCATGGGATTCCGTAGCAGAGAAGTTTCCCGTAGGGTCAAGAGTAAAAGGTAGGGTTACAAATATAACCGATTACGGTGCTTTTGTGGAATTAGAAGATGGGGTTGAAGGCCTCATCCATATCTCTGAATTGACGTGGAGTAAAAAGAAGAAACACCCTTCCAAGATTTTAAATATCGGTGATAGGGTAGAAGTGATGATTCTCGATTGCGATCCTGTTAAACGGCGTATCTCATTGGGGATGAAACAGATTGAGCCAAATCCCTGGAAATTGATTGAGGAAAAATTTCCAGTGGGTACAAAGGTCATCGGGAAGGTGAAGACGATTACAGACTTTGGAATCTTCATTGGATTTGATGAAGGAATCGATGGACTCGTTCATGTATCAGAGATGTCGTGGACGAAAAAGATCAAACATCCCGCAGAAGTCTATAAAAAGGGACAAGAGGTCGAAGCAGTGGTTCTGAATATCGATCCAGAAAATGAAAGATTTTCACTTGGGATCAAACAGTTGACACCTGATCCCTGGAAAGAGGTTGTAAAAAAATATAAAAAGGGGGATATTATCACAGGCCGGGTAACTAATGTGACTGACTTCGGTGCATTTGTTGAAATTGAGGAAGGAATAGAAGGGTTGGTGCATGTTTCTGAGATGAGACGTGAAAAGGTGGATAAACCTCAAAATATTTTAAATGTAGGCAGTACTGTTACAGCTATTATTTTGAATATAGATTCTCAGGAGAGACGTATAGGTCTCAGCATAAAAGGTGTTAGTGAAAAGCAGGAAAAGGCAGATGTAGAGAAATATTTGCTAAGTCAAAGGTCAACCTCAAACAGCCTTGGCGCCTTAATTCAGGAAGAGATAGAGCGTAAGGCCGGAGGAGCGCTCTCTAAGAAAAGAGTTAATAAGATTTAGACCTTCTTCACATAGATATCCTTTACAATATCCCTGTCCAATGCCAGTGTAGTTTCTCCAATCTGTAATATATGGGAAGGATTTTTTTGATGCATCCGGACGATGCTACCCGGAATGATCCCAAGGGCACTGAGTCGGTCGAGTCTCTGATGTGATTTTTGCGCAATAAAGACGATCCTTCCTTCCTCCCCCAATCCCAGTTCATCAAGAGGGATAACAAGGGGCTTCATCTCTCTTTTAAATTTGATGCAACATTCTCCCCTCGGAATTGGTTTACCATGGATGCATGTGGGAGGATGACCCAAAAAGGTGCATACACTCTCAGTTACCCCAGGGCTCAGGATATGCTCAAGTTTACATGCCTCCTCTTCTACTTCTTCCTCAGACATCTCAAAGATTTCAGATAAAAGCCTCTCTGTTAATCTATGACGGCGGATAATCTCTTTTGCCTTTTCCTCTCCTCTTTCCTTGAGGATCATCCGATTCCCTTCCATTCTAAATAGATCGTCTCTTATCATCAGGCGAAGTATATATCTGGCCTCAACGTCCTTGGTGTTCTCAAGAAGTTTATCAATATCAGAAACCCCTTTCTCTCTTAGGGTCCATATAAGTTCGAGGAGTTCATCCACCCTGTCTTCCTCAATCCAGTCTGCCATCCCCCACATCTTTCGGTGGGGAGCGCCTCTTTTGTCTCTCTCTTTGTTCATGAGCTATGCTTCCTCCTTAATAGGGATCTTAAAAATTCAATTGTTTCAGATCTTTCCTTGAAGGTATATCCACAGTTTGGACAGCAGAAAAGATCACATTTTTTCGCAAGAGGACATTTTAAAGAGCACTTCATCTTATCCTTAAAGAATTTTCCTCCACAGAGTGGACATTGGGTTAGAGAGTTCTTTTCCATTTCAGAGTCCAAAGATTTTTAGTAAGAAATTGATTAAACCCCCTGTGCCAAAGGCGATTGGAAGGATGATGGCCGAAATGGCTATGGCCTTTTTCCATCCCCTTTCCTTTATCATCATAAAAAATTGTGCAATACATGGAATAAAAAGTGTAATCGTTACTAAACTAACTAAGATTTGATGTGGACTCAATTCCCCTTGCCTTGCTAAGACGAATAGGCCTGCAGCACCATAATCCCTCCGGAGAAATCCTATAATAAATGCCTCGGTTACCTTTCCGGGTAGACCGAGGAATTCCACAATCAATGGTGATGAAATTTTCTCTAATAGGATCAAGACACGAAGATTATGAAGAAAAAATAGAATTATTGTGCCTAAAACAAATAATGGAACAGCCTCCTTTAAATACCATTCAATTCTTGCCAATGTTTTGATAACTACATTTGATATTTGGGGGATCCTTAAGGGTGGAATTTCTAAGATAAAATCTGAGCCTTCTCCTGATATAATTTTTGAGGAGAGATACCCGACTATTACTATAACTCCAATAATGAGCACGATCCAGATGATGAGATAAAGAACGGGAAGTTCTGCAAACATACCAAGTATAACACCTAACTGGGCAGAACAGGGGACTCCAAGGGCTAAAAGCAGGGTAACGATTATTCTGTCCTTCTCAGTCTCCAGGATTCGAGCGGTCATGGTGGCCATTGTATCACAACCGAGGCCCAATACCATGGGTAACACAGCCTTGCCATTTAATCCCATTCTTTTAAATACTTTGTTTGTCATAACAGCAAGCCTCGGTAGATATCCTGAGTCCTCCATAAGACCGAAGATTATAAAAAAACATCCTACTATTGGTAAGACAATAGCAATGGCATAGGTAATGGCCATTGTAAAGACCCCGTAGGGGCCGACAAAGAATTCCTGTATAAAAAGGATCGGAATATGATTTTTTACCCAATTTGCAATAGGGGGGATGAGCCATTTTTGGAATAGGGTTTCTTCTAAGAAATCGACACTCACCTGGGCGCCAAAGACCCCAACGAGCTCATAAGTGACGAAAAGGACAATGAGGAGAATTGGAATTCCCCAGACGGGATGGATAGCCAAATTTCCTAATAATGACATCATTCCTTTTGATTCCTTTTTTCCATCTCTCATTACCTGGGGTAATATTTCATCAATCTTATGGAGTCGGGTTTGGTTGATTGAGTATCCTACAGGTTCAAAAAATTGGCTCTGAACATCATGTCTGATAGCTTCGATCTGGGATATCACCTTTTCGGAGAGATTTTCGTAAAGCCATGTTGAAAGTGTCTCATCCCCTGATAGAAGCATCAGGGCAAGGAATCTTTTGGAGATCGGTGACTCGGGGAGGAGAGGAATGATCCGTGAAATACCTTCTTCTATAGAAGGGTGATAAGAGACTGGGATAGATGAAGGGGTTTTGAGTTGAAGATTCTCTTTAATCTTTTCGAGACCCTTTCTTTTGGTCGCAACTGTTTTAAAGATGGGGATTCCTAAGAGATTTGAAAGGGCCTGAATATTGATCTCTATATTTCTGCTTTTTGCTTCATCCCACATATTCAATATAATAATAAACGGTAGGCCCATTTCCATTAATTGTGAAGAAATAAGAAGGCCTCTACGAAGATTTTTTGCGTCAATGATCTGAATCAAGAAGGAATTAGGTTCTTTTAGGAGAATGTCTCTTGTAACCTTTTCATCCTCTGACATGGGGATAAGGGAATTGACCCCTGGAGTGTCAATTACCTGGAACTTCTTCCCATGAGCAATCATTGTGCCATAGGCAACCTCAACAGTTGTTCCAGGATAGTTTGAAACTGTTACATACTTACCTGTAAGGTAATTAAATATTACAGATTTCCCAACATTAGGGTTTCCTATAAGAATGATCTTAAGGGGTTCCATCTTTTAATTTTTCCCTTTGCTCTTTTTTCTTTTTGTTCCACAATTTGCGCATTGGCCATAAAGTTCCATCCTGTGATGATATATCTTGAAATTGTGATGACGGGCAATTCTATTTTGAAGGGACTCGATAGCTTTGTCCTCAAATTCAATAATTCTACCACAACCAAGACAGATCAGATGGTCATGATGGCTTCCCTCAAGGATGGGTTCATAGCAGGTTTCTTTGCCTGCAAATTTTCGTTGAGCTGCCAATCCCAAGCGTGTTAAAAGTTTAAGGGTTCTATAGACAGTGGCATAACCTATCTTCGGATTAATCTTTAAGACCTGAGAATATATCTGGGAAAGATTTCTATGGCCTTGTGAATTGAGGAATATATTGATGATCTCTTCTCTCTGCTTGGTAGATTTCAGTCCTTCTCCTGAAATGATATCCTTAAAATGAGAGACTTCCATGATTATTCTCCTTTTTGAAATTGATAATCAATTTCATTTTAATATAATTGCCTTTCTTCTGTCAATATTTTCAGGGGAGAATTCTTAAGAAGTCCTTGATCAATTAACCCTTCCTCACCTCCCCTTAAAGAGACTGTGTCGTAATGAGGTGTATGCCATGTTTGTCATTCCGAG
>JBBITW010000070.1:0-17028 GCA_037440525.1 Deltaproteobacteria bacterium | reverse complement strand
AGCTTTAGGTTTTATAACAGGTAAAAGAATCTTATGTTAGGTGCAGAGGCAATTTTAAAGACCTTAGAATTATGGAATGTAAAATATATTTTTGGTTGTCCTGGAACAACAGAAGTTCCAATCCTTGATGCGATGGTGAATTATAAAAGACCAGAATTCATACTTTGTGTGCATGAGTGTGTTGCAGTTTCAGCAGCTGATGGCTATGCGAGAGTAACAGGTGGCCCCGGGATCGCAACACTCCATGCCAATATTGGTTTAGCGAATGGAATATCTCATCTTCACAATGCTAATTTGGCAAGCTCTCCAATTCTTATAATCAACTTTATCAAATCTCGAAGGCTCCTCGGTCGGAGAGGATTTACAGTAACCCACGATCATCAAGAAATGGTTAAACAATATACAAAGTGGGATTGGCAGGTATTAACCAAAGAAACTCTTGTAGAAGATCTTGAGCGTTGCCTTAGATTAGCAATAACTCCACCAAAAGGGCCAACCTATTTAGCAGTCCCACAGGATATATTAGAGGCTGAGCTGGGAGATGTAAAAATGAATGGAAGGCCAAAGACGGATTTAATTTCAAGGCCTTCATATAAGGATATTGAAAAGGCAGCGGAGATACTATCCGAAGCAAACTTTCCGCTAATCATCTCTGGGGCTGGCGTGGCTCAAGAAAATGTCCTCGATTTCGTGGTAAGATTGGCGAAAAGGTGGGGAATGCCTGTCTGTTCAGAAAACAGACTGAATTTGGATTATAGTTCTTATCCCACAGAAGAAGACCATTTTGTGGGATTATTCCATCCCGATTCTGCATTTATAAAAGAGGCTGATGTTATATTGGCTTTAGGCTGTAAGCTTTTTATAGAGTTTGAATCACCAAAAAAACCATGGGTCGAGTATGGGAAAAAACTTATTCATTTAAATCCTGATGTAAAAGAGATAGGCCATATTTACCCTGTTGAAGTGGGCTTATCAGGTTCTCTCACAGAAGGTGTAAGAGATATTATGTCTGCCCTTGAGGAAAGGTTAAAAGGAAAGGAAGGGTTGATTGTTAGACGTGAAAAAAAGGTTTATGAATTTCATAAAGATTTTATTAAGAGACGAAATGAATATTTTGAGACTACCGAAGGCAGCTCACCATTAAGAATATCTATGTTGGTTAAAGAGTTAAGCAATTTAATGAATCAAAAAATTACAATTGTTGCTGATGCAGTTACATCAAATGAACCCATTGCACAATATTTGCCTCGTTATAATTCGAATAGCTTTTACGCATCATCCTCAGGGGGAAGTCTTGGTTGGGGTATGGGGGCAGCAATTGGGATAAAAATGGGCCTCACAGAGCAAAGTGTATTATGCATAACCGGTGATGGTTCATTTATTTTTGGTCTTCCTTCTCTTCATACAGTTTATAAATATAAGATACCAGTTGGTTTTATCATTATAAATAATTCTTCATATGCTGCGGTTAAAGCAGGTTTATTGAGATATAAAGGTGAAGCAGCAAAAACAGGTATCTTTCCTGGAACAGATATAGGAGGACCTGATTATACTCATGTGGCAAAAGGTTTTGGCATAAATTCTTATAAGATAAGTTCTAAGGAGGATTTAAAGATATTATCCGAGATAATTGGAAAGGAAGAATCCTTTTTAATTGAGGTAATAACTGACCCAAAAGATGTGGGGAGAGTTGAACGCTGAATATTTCAATCTTTATCATCAGCAGAGCCTAAAACAACGGGTTTCTTACCAAAGAATGGAAGAATAAAAAGGATAATGGCAACAATCATTAGAAAGCATGAAATCGGTCTTGTAAAGAATATAGTAAAACTCCCCCCTGACATAAGAAGAGATTGGATGAACGAACCTTCAACAAGTTCGCTTATTACAAAACCCATTATCAGGGGTGCACCTTCGTAGCGAAATTTTCTCATTAGGAAGCCAATTATCCCAAATATCAACATAATTATGAGGTCCGCTACAGCATTTTTCATTGTATAAGCTCCAAGTAAGCAGAAAAAAAGAATAAGGGGGGCAAGAATTGAATACGGGATCGTTAGAAATCTTACCCATATACCTATTAAGGGAAGATTAAGGATAAGGAGCATTATATTCCCCAAATACATACTCGCTATAACGCCCCAGAACAGGTTTGGTTGGTTTTTTATGAGCATAGGGCCTGGCTGTAGACCATTTATTAACAAAGAGGCAAAAATAATAGCCATTATCCCATTTGTAGGGATCCCGAGAGTCATCAGCGGAATAAAGTTAGCTCCTGAGCAGGCATTATTTGCAGCCTCAGGGCCCGCAACCCCTTCTATTGCACCTTTACCAAATCTTTCAGGGTGTTTTGATATCTTCTTTTCGACTGTATATGAAGCAAATGTTGATGCTATTCCTCCACCACCTGGTATAAGTCCTATAAAGAAACCAATGAGAGTACCCCTGATTATTGAAAAAATAGAATCCTTCCAGTCTTTAAGTGTTGGGAGAAGATTTGAGACGTGTTTTTGAAAAACTGAACTATGTAATTGAGTTTCTATATTGCTAATTACCTCTCCAATACCAAAAAGACCTACAATTACAGGAACGATTCCTAACCCTTCATAAAGGAAATTATATCCAAATACAAACCTTTCAACGTTATTGAAAATATCAAGTCCTATCGAACCGAGAAAAAGTCCAAGGCTTGCCATGGCAAGTCCTTTAACCTGTGAACCGGATGAGATGAAAGTGATTAAAACCATAGCGAGAACCATCAAGGAGAACATCTCAGGGGGACCAAAGCTAAGGGCGAATCTTGCAAGGGGTGGGGCTATAAGCATGAGTGCCAGAGTAGCAAATGTTCCTGCAATAAATGAACCAAAGGCTGAAATTCCCAAAGCTGGACCAGCCCTTCCTTGTCGGGCCATCTGATATCCATCGAGGCATGTAATGACTGAGTCCACTTCACCAGGAATATTTAATAAAATAGACGTTGTTGATCCTCCATATTTGGCTCCATAATAAATTCCAGCTATCATAATTATACTGCTTACAGGATTATTTAAATAATATGTCAGGGGCAAAAGTAGAGATATCGTTGGACCTGGTCCAAGACCAGGTAAAACGCCAATAAGTGTCCCAAGCAATACTCCAATAAAACAAAAAAGGAGATTCATGGGTTCGGCTAAAACAGAAAATCCCATGCTAATATTAGACCAGAAGTCCATCAAAATATCCTTTCAATAATTCCTTTTGGTAAAGGTGCGCGAAGCAATATTTTGAAAATAAGATATATACCAAAGCTTGTAATAATTGAAAAGAAAATAGAGGTAACCCACCTCAGGGAAAAAACTAAACGGCTGATTAATAAGAAAAAAATTAAGGATGTTCCAATGAAACCAAAACGTTCGAGTAACAATGCATATAAAAGAATCAAAAGAAATGTTAAGTATATGGCCTTCTTATTTGCATTTGGCATCCAGAAGCTTATATCTTCCTTTTTTAATTTTATTGCTTCAATCAATATAAGGACAGAAAAGAATCCAAGCATTATGCCGGTAAAAAGAGGGAAAAACCCTGATCCAGGTGAAGTAAAAGTTCCTATTTTCAGTTGAAGAGAACCCATACATATGGCAATTGCAAGTATAAATAAAAAGAGACCAGAAATAATATCATACTTTCTCATTTTCCTTATATCTTTATCTAAATTTAGCGATTCTAAATTGTCATTCCGAGCGAAGCGAGGAATCTATAAGATTGCCACGCCCTTTGGGCTCGCAACGACTTCGTCGGATTGCCACGCAATGACTGATCCACCTTTGGCGGAAAGGCTTTTAGTAAAAAATCGCTCAATTTAGGTATACTTAAACTCCTTATAAAGTATTTGCATAGGAAGAGGAATCCTAAGCCAAATAGCCTTCTCTGGACATGCATAGACACAGCAACTGCAATGAGCGCAGAATTCAGGATAACTCACCTGAGGAATATCTCCCTTTTTAGATCCAAAAAAAATATCCTCAGCACAATACTCAACACATATCCCACATCTTGTGCATTTATCTTTATCGATTACAGGTGGCATAACTTACTCCTTTATCTCTTTTTAAGAAGACCTTACCTCAACAAAAGGTTTACCATCCTTTTTCCTTACAAAGATTTCTTTTCCATCCATTGTAGGATCTGTTAATGGATAGTCTGAACGTCTATGCAAGCCTCTTGATTCTTTACGTGTCAAAGCACCAACAAAAACAAGTTCCCCAATGTCCATCAGGTTAATCGTTTCGAGACAACGTGTTAATTCCCATCTATCTCGGGCAATCAAGGATTGGTCAACCTTTTTTCTCATCCTGGAGAGATATTCCAAACCTGCAAGAAGCAGAGTCTCTGACCTAATAACACCAGCATAATCCTGCATTAATTGCTGGAGTGCAATATTGGTCTCTTTCCAATCCGGACCTTCATTTTTTCTTTCTATTATCTTTTGAACAATTTCTTCTTTATTTTCGATTTCTATTTTTATATCCTTGCCTTCTGATTCTGATGTATTTTTTGTATATTCTGCTGCATTTTCCCCTGTTATCCATCCATAGGTTGCCGCACAGCTTATACCACCCATAGATTCATCACCTGCAGAATAGAGCCCCTGCAAAGAGGTCTCTCCTTTTTCGTTAATCCATACCTTGCCTTCCGGGATTATATGATATGTCTGAAATTCAATGGGATGCCTTCTTATATCAATTCCCTCATCCTTCAAATAGTCAAGCAGAGGGGCATTCCCTTCATGCCACATCCAATACATCATATACTCATAATCTTCTTCCGAGATTCCCCTACAATCCATGTATATTGGACCGTTTCCAGACTTGAATAATTCTTCGAGATAAACACTTCTTACCTCAGGAGTCATATCACCATATAAACGGTTTGGTTTAGTAACATAAGGACCTATCGGTTTATCAAAAGGATCTCGTAAAACCCCTATCCATGTGGCTTGACCATATCGGCTGAAATATCGTGGTCCAATATGTCTTTTTGGAATTTCAGGACTTACAATATCAGCTCCTGCACGATACGACATTGCGCGGCCATCTCCGGTCAATGTGAGATTCCCAGGGATACTTGGCATCCAGGCTGGAACTGGGGGAGGATATAATCTATCCAGGCAACCTGTAGCCAATATGATAGCTTTACTTTTAATAATAATAAAATGGTCTTCTCGGGTATCTATTCCAATGGCACCAGCAACTCTTTCTTTATCTTTTATAAGGTCGAAAATCATTACCCTGTTTATTATTTCTGCTCCTGCCTCAGTAGCCTTTCTTATCAAAATCTTTTTTTGATCTCTCCCCGAGTATTTCAGATGAGTAAGGACTTCTCCTGGAAATGAATGGCCTGCAAATTCCCACCTTCCTTGATATTTCATTGGGATTCCCCATTTATCCCAGAGTTTTACAATATCGAAAGATTTTCCAAGAAATGTTCTTAATACCTTATGCCCTGTTCCTGATTGCATGGTCTTAAGTTTAGGTATTTTGAGGCTCTCACCCAAAAACTTATCGAGATCATTTCCATGGACTTCAGGGATATAGCACCAGAAATGGTCATTCCCTCCTCTACCTCTTCCACTATGAAGGGCATGCCCCTTTTCAGCAATTATTACCTTAGCTCCTTTCTCAGAAGCTCTGATTCCTGCCATCAAACCTGCAATCCCTGCACCAATACATAATACATCTGTTTCTATAACTTTTTCATTTACTTTATTCCCCATTTCCACCTCCAGGTTACCTTGGTTTTGTTGCAGGTTCAGTAATTAAACCAAGAGATTTTAAAATCACGATCTCCTTCTCCCATGAATCTTCAAGGAATTTTGTATATTCTGCACTTCTCATCTTTACTGTAATCTGCCCTGTACTTTCCAACCATTGTCTCCATGCATGAGTATCCTGGGCTTTTTCAACCGCATCCTCTATTCTTTTAACAATAGATGGATCCATATTCTTGGGGCCAAATATGGAAAAGACTGTATCGTTGTAATAGTTATAGCCTAATTCAATTGTTGTTGGCACATCTGGAAATTTTGGATATCTCCCTTTTGTATGAAGTAGTAATGCCCTCATTTGACCACTTATAGCTTTACTAAGGTCTCCAGCGGAGACAGCATCCACATGACCTCCCAGAGCAGCGGTTTCAGCTGGTGCAGTCCCTTTGTAGGGGATATGAACCCATTTTATATTCTCTTTCATGGCAATCACTTCCATAATAAGATGCATGGGTGATCCTGCACCTGTTGTTGAATATTTTATCTTTCCTGGATTTTGACGGGCATACTCAACCAAATCCCTGAAAGTTTTAAATGGGGAATCAGCCCTAACCAAAAGGGCACTTACGGCTCCAGCATAGGCATAAATGAAAGTAAAATCTGATAGAGGTTTGTATGTCATCTTCCTTGTAAGGGGAATTCTGATTATAGCTGTACTTGTTCCAGAGGCCAATGTATAACCATCAGGCTTTTCATTTGCAAGAATAGCTAAACAGACTGTTCCTGAGCCACCTTCTTTTGTAACAATTACAATGTTTTGACCCAATGTCTTCTCCATGGAAGATGCCAAAGCCCTTGTACTTGTATCAGATGTTCCACCAGGGGGGAAACATCCATAAATAGTAATTGGTCTTTCTGGATATTCAGCCCTTAACGATGTAGAGGAAATCATAAAAATGCTTAAAATTAAAATCATTCTAAATATTGTTTTCATAATTATTTACCTCCTTTTTTTAATATTGTTATGGCTATTAAACAACATTTTGCTAAGGGGATTTCTTCAAAACTTTTACTCCAAAATTATTTTATGAAGTCATTTAATATCGTAGATTATTATAAAGAGGAGATAAGCTAAAAGCAGTTATTTTTTTCCGAATCTCAACTCATCCAATCGTTTTTGAGTCTTTCCATTATTTAATTTTCAATATACCACCACTTTTCTATTTGTCAAGAATTATTATTGAGAGTTCTGAAAAAGTCCTTAAATGACTGGGGAGGTAGGGTTCCAAACCCTTCGAATGTCGGACATTAAGAAGTTAAATTGCTTACAATCGCTTTAAAGAAAATCAAGCAATTTCAGGGTATTAATCAATGGTGCCATATTATTATAGGTATCCGCTCGAAGGCTTTTCCACCCCACCTCCCCAGTCTATAAGAATAGTTTTTAATACTTTTTCAGAGTTTTCAAACATAGATTCCTCGCTTTGCTCGGGATGACACCACTCTATCGTCATTTCGAGGCGTTAGCCGAGAAATCTTTCCTAAGGTTCCTCGATTCGCTCGGAATGACAAAAAAAGGAGACTCGGAATGACAAACATGGCATACGCCTCATTGCGAAACAGCCTCTCTGGAGTGAGGGGTAAAAATTAAATGAATCACAAACGTAGGGCAAGGGCTTGTCCCTTGCCTCATTTGGTTTCATTTCTTATGTCGAATTACGACACAACCTCCTTGGGGAGAGGGGAATGCGTTGATTTCTACGATCTTTCCGTAATATGGGTGTTGATCTGCTTCCATGAAGGTTTTTAAGAGTCCACTTTTAAATTTTAAATGACACTATTAAATTTTAGAATTGATTAACTCAGAATTTTCTTCTAATATTCTAAATTGATATGATAAAGGATGTCTTTTGTCTCACCCCACAATATCGGCTTCTTAAAGGAGAACTTTGGTTAGGAAGAGATCTCCTTAAAAGGGCAGGCCTTGAAGATAACCTGAAAGGCCATCTGAAAATGATAGACCTTCTGGGCCAGGATATCCTCTGCCTGCCTATATCCAGGGAGAGATCGTTCAGAAATACTCTCGGATATAGATATTATAATTTAGGAGAGCTTGAGGAAGCTATAAAATTAAGGGCCTTTAATTCAATGGTTTTGATTGATGGCCCATTCCAGAGGCTTGTGGAGAAAGTGGGATTGATGAAAATCCTCACCCAGTGGAAACGAGAAAAGAATGAATTTTTAAAGGAACTTGAAAAAGAAGAAAAAGAGATTTTAATGCTAATAAACTATTGCCTTGAACTCTCAGTAGATGCCGTCATTATTGCTGATGATCTGGCTGGTGAAAACTCTACCCTTGTTAATCCAAAAGATATTGATGAGATATTTTCTCAATTTTATATAAGGGCTGTCTCAGAAATCCATCAGGGGAAATCATATGCCCTATTTCATTCCTGTGGTAATATCAGGTTAATAATTCCTCAACTGGTTTTATATGGATTTGATGGACTTGCTGGTATTCAGCATCGTTCGAATGACCTTATCGCTATAAAGGAAAAATATGGACCTACTCTTAAATTAATGGCAGGTATAGACTCAGAGATAATTGAGGTAAAGGAACTCTCCTCCCAAGCATTGAAGGAATATGAAAGGATTATAAGGTCACTTGTCAGAGGCGGAGGCTTTATTCTTTCCTCATCAACTGGTCTATATTCCGGCGATTTTCTCGAAAGAATAAAGGAACTCTATAGAATCGCTGACTCCTTTTTTAAAAATTAGTAGGGTGAAATATATATGAGATTTTCTTCTTGACCTATTAACTTCAATCTGTTATCTTCCATTCTGATTTAAACTGTAAGAGAAAAGGAGACCCAATGGAGATCAAACCTCAAATCTCGGTGATTTTAAACAATGCACCTGGGGAGCTATCAAAGCTCTGTGATGTACTGAAAGAGGCTGATATTAATATCCTTGCAATGTCAATCCAGAATGCTAAGGACTCGGTAAAAGAGCTTTATAATATGAGAGAAAGGACAGGCAGAAGGATTGCCCTTGCAGAAAGCTACAGAGGTATTTTAAAGGACTCCTCAGACTATTCACTGATTCGTTTGCTCGTGGATAGATACGATGAGGCGGAAAAGATATTGCAGAAGGCAAAATATATGATTGATTCAGACCATGTCCTGGTCTTTAGACTGTTAAATAAGCCCGGAACCCTTGGAAATATAGCAAAAAGATTTGCGAAGGCCCAGGTAAATATTGATTATATATATGGTTCTGTAATGGAAGAAGCAATTGAATCAATATTCATTGTCCACATTGCAGAATCAGATTTTAACCGTATAAAGGATTCTTTCAAAGACCTTTAATCTGACTTTTTTAGTAATTTTATGATCTGATTTTTCAGTTCCCTTTTGAGTATCTTTCCTGTGCTCCCTTTTGGTATTTCATCAAGAACTATAAATTCCTTTGGCACTTTAAAAGAGGTGAGATAAGTTTTGAGGTATGCCCTTAGCTCTTCTGGATTTATCTTAATTCCCTTCTGTTTAGTAACGATGCAGGCAGTAACTCTCTCACCGTATTCCTTATCTGGAATACCAATGACAGAACACTCCCCCACTTCAGGTCTTTTATAAAGTAATTCCTCAATTTCTCGTGGATAAACATTTTCACCACCGGTAATAATCATATCCTTTATTCGATCAATAATATATAAATAACCGTTTTCATCAAACCTCCCTACATCTCCACTTCTTAGCCATTCCCCCCAGAAAACGGCCTTTGTCTCCTCAGGGTTGTTTAAATAACCCTTCATCACATTCGGTCCACGAATGCATATCTCACCTTCCTCTCCCGGGCTTAAGATATTGCCATATTGGTCCCTTATCTGAACTTCAACAATATTGACCACAGTCCCGACAGAACCTACGACATGGCGGATATAATGGTTATAGGTGACCATCGAAGCAGTCTCTGTCATCCCATAGGACTCATGGATATTTAGATTGGTGGTTAATTTCCACTCACGAACCAATTCTTCGGGCATACTGGCTGCTGCAGAAAAACAATAATTGACACTACCCAATTTTTCTTTTAACCCATTAATTTGAAGTAGCCGGTAGTAAATGGTTGGAACACCATAAAATTTTGTGATATTATGACGTCTGATCGCATCCAAGACCTTTTCTAAATCAAAGGACGGCTGGATCACCATAGATCCCCCTGCATAGACCATGGAATGCATAATATGTATCTGCGCGAAAACATGATTGGGGGGAAGGAAGCATAAAGCCCTATCTTTATTATCTGTTCTTTCAAAATGCGCCACATTGTGGGCGGAAGATTTAATGTTTTCATGTGTTAACATCACCCCCTTTGGAATGCCTGTTGTGCCCCCCGTATAGAGTACTGCTGCTGTATCCTTCCGATCACAATCAATTGCCTTGAAGGTATTGAAACCTGTTTCGGTCAATCTATTATAAGAAATATCTCCGCTGGGACTGACGACCTTATTTAGGTAGGGACGGTCTTTTAGGTCAGCAATGTCATTAAGTTTATCATCAATAGTATAAAGGACTTTTGGCTTACCATCATCCAGAAGACGAAGGAGCTCAGTCTTAGTGAGGGTGCTCGGTAGTGTCAAGGCAACTGCTCCGATCTTAATAGTTCCAAAATAGAAGGCAAGCCATTCAAATGAATTCGGGGCACAGAGGGCTACATGATCACCCTTTTTTACACCAAGTCGAATCAGGGCTGTTGCTATTCTGTTGGCCTCCTGATTAAATTCCTTATAAGAAATCTCCCTTCCACCTTCTATAACTGCTGAAAGTTCAGGGAAATAGAAGGCTGACCTCTCAAGATTTTCTGCTAAGTTCATTTACTCCTCCTCAAATTTAGACACAAATCTAAAAGAACACTTAAATTTGAGACTTCTGAAAAAATATTAAGAACTATTCTTATAGACTGGGGAGGTGGGGTGGAAAAGCCTTCGAGCAAATACCTCTAAAAGTTTAGCACTAATGATTAATACCCTTAAATTGCTTAATTTTCTTTGAAGCGATTGTAATCAATTTAACTTCTTAATGTCCGCATTCGAAGGGTTTGGAACACTACCTCCCAAGTCATTTCAGGACTTTCTCAGAGCTCTCAATTTAGGAACTTGATATCCTGTTATAGATACTGAATATTAGCATATTTTAAAATAGTTTCAAGAACAAATCCCTCAATATTAGGAAGTATTAAAATTTATTGAAGACCTCTTGATTCAAAGAACATAATCTGGTAATTTCAATTAGGAATATATTAATTAATCTTTTCGATTCTGAATGAGGGTTTCCTAATAATTATTGCCTGCCTGAAGCAGGGGGGAAAATTTGAGAAGAATAATATATCAATGGATAAATTCTTTCATTTAGATTTATGAAGGAAAGATTATGCAATCTGGAAAAAACGAAATAAAGATTGAAGTTAGAAAACTCAACTTTTATTACGGCCCTACCCAGGCCTTAAAGGATATAAACATTCTTATAAGATCCTGCCAGATCACTGCACTTATCGGGCCTTCTGGTTGTGGAAAATCGACATTCTTGAGGGTTCTTAATCGCACAA
The DNA here is from genome assembly GCA_037440525.1 of Deltaproteobacteria bacterium. Lineage (GTDB taxonomy): Bacteria > Desulfobacterota > BSN033 > BSN033 > UBA1163 > JBBITW01. Next base: position 5,678 of record JBBITW010000070.1, on the reverse strand, counting down.
ACGAATTAATTCCTCACACAAGAACCGAAGGGACTGTAATGCTGGATGGAGAAGATATATACAGTCCAAAAATGGATGCCGTTTCCTTAAGGAAAAGGGTTGGAATGGTCTTCCAGAGGCCGAATCCTTTCCCGAAAAGCATCTTCGAAAATGTGGCATTCGGTCTTAGAGTTATGGGAATTCGATCAAAGATGGAGATTGAAGATAGGGTAGAAAGAAGTCTCAAGGCTTCGGCCCTCTGGGAGGAGGTCTCAGACCGACTCCATGAGAATGCACTTTCTCTCACCCTGGGCCAGCAACAACGCCTCTGTATTGCACGTGTGCTGGCTGTTGAGCCAGAGGTGATCCTGATGGATGAACCCTGCTCTGCCCTTGATCCTATTGCTACACTTAAAATCGAGGAGTTGATACAGGAATTAAAAAAGAGTTATACAATTGTCATAGTCACCCATAATATGCAGCAGGCCGCTCGAACATCTGATTGGACAGGGTTCTTTCTCCTGGGAGAATTACTGGAGTATGGACTTACAGGCGATATCTTCACAAAACCAAAGGATAAGCGAACAGAGAATTATGTTACAGGAAGATATGGATAGAAGAGATTGCAGATTGCGGATTAAAGAGCACAGAATTGAAAATTCCCCATCACCCCATCCTTCTATCCAGCTGGGAGGATGGAAGGATAAAGTGTATTTTGGCTACTTGATATTTGGATTTGTTTTGTTTATTTTGTTTGCGATTGGCTGTCAGAGGACAAAGGCAGGGATTACTCTGGCCGGTTCAAACTCAATCACCCCATTTGCTGAACTCTTAGCTGAAGAATATATGCGTCTTAACCCTAAATCCAGTATCCATGTTCAGGATGGTGGTTCAACTGCTGGAATTGTGGCAATTAGGAATAATGCCGCTCATATTGGAATGTCTTCTCGGTCTTTATCGGCTGCTGAAAAGGACCTCTACACTATAACAATTGCAAAGGATGCTATTGCAATTATTATTAACCCAAAAAACCCTGTTGATGACCTTTCCATCTCACAGATCAGGCAAATCTTCTCTGGCAAGATAAGAAATTGGAAAGAGGTTGGTGGGGACAACAATCCCATTTTCGTAATAACAAGGGAAGAGGGGTCAGGAACAAGAGATTCCTTCCAGAAGATGGTTATGGGTAAAGAAGAGATTACTCTTGGGGCATTGGTTCAGGATGCGAGTGGAACAATTCGTCAATTGGTTGCTGATGACCCAAACGCCATTGGTTATATCTCGTTGGGTTTAGTTAATGAGAAGGTAAAGACCTTAAAGATCTCAGGTATTGAAGCCAGCCTTAAGAATATTGAAAATGGCGATTATCAATTGGTACGGCCATTCCTTTTCGTATTTAAAAGTGAACCTGCTGGTGAAATAAAATCTTTTGTAGAATTTGTCCTGAGTGAAAAAGGTCAGGAGCTACTCGCTAAAGAAGGATTAATTCCTGTAATCTCTAAATCACACTGAGAAATATTATGGAGATCAAAGAAAAGGTAATTGAAAAAACCTTATTGATAGTAGCTCTTTCAACTATTTTGATCCTTGCCATGATTGCCTTCTTCATCTTTGAACAGGGTAGCTCTCTTATCTGGAAGGTCGGGCTAAAAAATTTTCTCTTTGGCGATAGATGGGTTCCAAGTAAAGGGGAATTCGGCATCTTCCCGATGATTATAGGTTCATTCTGGGTAACTTTTGGTGCATTATTAATAGGTATCCCTTTTGGATTATCATGTGCAATTTTTCTCTCGGAGTGGACACCACCCTCAGTTGCAATCTTTCTGAGACCTGCAATCCATCTACTTGCGGCTATTCCATCTGTCATCTATGGATTCTGGGGTCTTGTGGTTGTGGTGCCCATCATTCGAAATCATTTAGGAGGACCAGGACTGAGCATCCTTGCTGGTTCCGTAATACTCGGCTTTATGATTCTTCCAACTATTATCAGCATCTCTGAGGATTCTCTAAAAGCCCTTCCTCCAACCTATAAAGCAGGTGCATTGGCACTGGGAGCAACGCACTGGCAGGCAATCTGGCGGGTACTGATTCCTGCTGCAAGGTCAGGAATTGTAGCAAGTATCATCCTCGGCATGGGCCGTGCTATTGGCGAAACAATGGCCATGATCATGATCCTCGGTAATGCAGTGAAGATGCCTTCCTCCTTTCTTGACTCAGCAAGGACATTGACCACTAATATTGGTATTGAGATGGGTTATTCTTCTGGTGATCACCGTCAGGCCCTCTTTGCCACAGGTATAGTTCTCTTTTTTATTATCATAATCTTAAATTCCTTAGCTATTACACTCTCAAGGAGAAGAATACATTGAGATTCAATCGGCCTCGTTATCTCACACAGAATATCGCTAAGATTCTAATCTGGACATCAGCTCTCTTCACCATTGCTGTAATGATTCTTATTCTTGTCCAAATTCTCAGCGAAGGGATCCCTATCCTTGGAATTCGCTTCATTATAGATAACCCGAGAAGTATGGGAAGAGAGGGTGGCATATTTTCCACTATAATTGGAACTGCTATACTAACAGTTGTGGCAATTGCATTTGCAACACCATTGGGAGTAGGAACAGCTATCTTTCTTACCGAATATACAAGGGAAAGCCAAATAAGTCGAATTATTCGTTTCGGTACAGACTGTCTTGCGGGAATACCCTCCATCATTTTTGGACTATTTGGATTTATCTTTTTTGTAATACATCTCAATTTTGGTTGGTCAATACTCTCTGGAGGTTTAACTCTCGCTGTGATGATCCTGCCAACCATTATTTGCACCGCAGAAGAAGCTATAAAGTCAATCCCGTATTCTTATCGGGAGGTGAGTTATTCTCTCGGTGGAACTAAGTGGCAAACCGTTACAAAAACAATCATTCCTAATGCCCTTCCTGGAATATTCACTGGAATCATATTAAGTGTTGGCAGAAGTATAGGGGAGACAGCAGCGGTCATTCTTACCGCAGGGTCTTCTCTTGTTATGCCCACCTCTATATATTCGCCCATTCGAACTATGGCCGTCCATTTTTATATACTTGCCAGAGAAGGAATATCAATGGAAATGGCCTATGGAACAGGAGCAGCACTTATCTTAATGGTTTTATTTATAAACACATTGGCAAACTGGCTACTTAATCGATACATTCGGCATCGAACTTGAGGGAGACTCTATGTCGGAAGGGATAAAAATCAAGATTAAGGATTTCAGCTTTTACTATAACGATCATCCAGCACTCCTTCATATTAATCTAAATATCCCCTCTAATAAGATATTCTCAATTTTTGGACCTGCCCGCAGTGGTAAGACCACCTTACTTAAATGTATTAATCGTCTAACAGACCTTATATTTGGTGTGAGACATACTGGGTCTATCCTTCTGGATGGGAAAGAAATCTACGATCCGAAACAAAGTATAACACAGCTCAGAAGGCGAGTGGGTATGGTATTTGATCTTCCTACACCCCTTCCTACATCAGTATTTGAAAATGTTGCGTACGGCCCAAGACTAAATGGCGTCACCCAAAAAAGGCGATTAAATGAGATTGTGGAGAGGGCTCTAAGATCTGCTTTCCTCTGGGAGGAGGTAAAGGATCGCCTTCATACATCCGCACTCCGTCTTTCAGGTGGACAACAGCAACGTCTCTGTATTGCAAGAATTCTTGCACTCGAACCAGAGGTCTTACTTCTTGACGAACCCTGCTCCGGATTGGACCCTATTTCAACTGCAAGTATTGAAGAGACTCTAACAAAATTGAAGGAGGAATATACCATTATCTTGGTTCCCCACAACATCCAGCAGGCCTCAAGGATTTCTGATCATGCGAGTTTCTTTTTAAATGGAGAACTCATTGAAGAGGGACCAACCTATCAAATCTTTACCCGACCAAAAGATAAAAGGACAGAAGATTATATCACTGGTCGTTTTGGTTAAAAGAAATAAGATAAAAGGAGGGGATTATGATTACAGAAACCCACTTCCAGAAGGAATTAGAAGAATTGAAGGAGAATCTCTTAAAGATGGCTACCCTCGTCGAAGAGGCGATCCGTGACTCTGTTCAGTCACTGGTCCAAAGAGACTCAAGTTTAGCCCAGAAGACCTTTAAGGGTGAAGATAGAATCAATGCCCTTGAGAATGAGATTGATGAGATGTGTCTGAGGCTTCTGGCATTACGACAGCCGATGGCCGCTGACCTTCGTTTCATCACTTCTGCAATGAAAATTATTACAGACCTTGAACGTATGGGTGATCAGGCTGTAAATATTGCTGAGCGTGCAATATCACTGAATCAGGAACCCCAGCTTAAACCCTATATCGATATTCCTCGAATGGCCGAGATTACCCAATCAATGGTTAAGGATGTACTGGATGCATTTGTTAATCGTGATTCAAAGCTTGCCCGACTGGTTTGTGAAAGGGATGATATGGTAGATGGATTAAATGATCAGGTTTTTAGAGAACTCCTCACCTATATGATGTCAGATCCAAAAACAATTACAAGGGCAGTGCATCTGATGATTGTCTCCCGATGCCTTGAAAGAATTGCCGACCATGCAACAAACATTGCAGAAGATGTGATCTTTATGGTTGATGCACTTGTCATCAAACATTATGCCGATAAAGAGGAGAAGAAATCCTAAATCAAAAGAAAAATTAAAAACAAGTAAATAACCAAAAATTTAATCATATAAATGAAGAACCAAAAAGACTTTATGGACATTAGAAGCCTCAAGAAACAGGTCATTATTGAGACTTTTCGCTCAAGTGGTCCAGGAGGTCAAAGAAAGAATAAAACAGAAACTGCAGTCCGAATAAAACATCTACCCACCGGTATCACTGTAATAGCAACAGAACATCGCCATCAATCAAAGAATATTAAACTTGCTTTTGATAGGCTTAGGGCACGTCTGACGAGACTTAATAAACCTAAGAAGAAAAGAATTCCAACTTCTGTCCCTTTAAGGGAAATTACAAAAAGAGTTGAGGAAAAAAGAATTCTATCCGCTAAGAAACGACTGAGGCAGAGATTTCAAAAAGAAGAGAAATGGGATTAACACATTCGAAGGGTTTGGAACCCTACCTCCCCAGTCTTTCAAGGACTTTTCCAGAGTTCTTAAAAAGGGTTCTGAAACTTATTCAAAACCGTAAAATTTAATATATTTATAGGGATTTTTTAACCCAATCCTTTTCTAATTTAACTATTACCTAAATTGAGCGATTCTCATCCGCCTGGAGGGGATCAGCCTATGGCTGAATTGTCATTCCAAGGCAAAGCTGAAGCAATCTTTACCAAATTGTCATTCCGAGCGAAGCGAGGAATCTATGAGATTGCCACGTCGCTTCGCTCCTCGCAATGACTGATAATTATCCTTTAAAACCGGATCCGCCTTTGGCGGAAAGGATTTTTATAAAAAATCGGTCAACTTGGGTATTAGTAAATAATATACTTCTTGCCATAATATTAACCCCACCTTGCCTCCCCTTATTTTAAGGCTGTGCCGTACTGTCATTTTGAGGCTTTAGTCCAAGAATCTACGTTTTATAAGGGTTTGAATTCTATAGGTTCCTCGCTTCGCTCGGAATGACACCACTCTATCGTCATTTCGAGGCGTTAGCCGAGAAATCTTTCCTAAGGTTCCTCGCTTCGCTCGG
>JBBITW010000069.1:11286-17189 GCA_037440525.1 Deltaproteobacteria bacterium | reverse complement strand
ATTCTTGTCGGTTTTTCTTTTCTTTAGCACCAAGAGAAAATCCTGATAATAGTTCAGCAATGACCGTTATATCCACACCTATAATGTCACAATTCCTGAAAACTTCAATGACGCGTTGGTCATTACTTTTAAAAGAGATGTAAATATTGGTGTCAATTGCGATTCGTCTCATTTCCAGATATCTTCATCGATCCTCTCGAAGATTTCTGTATTTTTGAAAAAAGCTTTCACTTCTTCTTTACTCCACCCCCCGGCTAGGCCGTCAAGATCGTGGTACTTCTTAAATACCTTTTCCTTACCCAAACCAGTAATCTTTTTCAACACTTGAAGAATCCACTGATTCACACTGAGGTTGTTCTGCTTTGCCTGGGACTTTATCATTCGGTCAAGTTCAGGTTCAATTCCCCTAATCGTGATAGTTTTCATGGCCATCCTCCAAATCCATAATATGATGTCAGTTTAATTATAAGAAATGATTGCAAATTGGTCAATCTTTTTGTAACAAATATCCTCTCTCCCCAGATAACTTAAATGACTCGTCCATGGATACCCCTAAGGATCCCTTACCAACCCTGAATAAACAGGATTAAAAACAAACCTCACCAAATATACATCTTTGCCACAAAAGATTGCTTTATGACCTTCCCGAATAAGAAGACCAATCTCCCTTTAACGGGTTTAATGGAAAATCAGGGATTGAATGATTTTACAGGGACGATTTCATACAAGGAGAAATTGCAATGTATAGATAAATCGAATCAGGAAAATTTATCAACACCTAAATCAATAAATTATTTTTTCTTTACTAATCTTTCTTAACCTGAATCCTGCGTGACTTTTAAAATTATTAGGGGATTATGATTATAGTTATATTTTTAAAAATTTTCATAGGCAACTTTATTAATATTGCTTAAAATTTGCATAAACATTTTTGAATATGGGTAACTGCTGGGTAAACTTAAAGTTGGCCTCCCCTGGGGTTGAGTTAATTGAGGTGGTACCATAAATAGCCGATTTCGAAGGCTCTTGAGATTGAGTTGTTGCCAATCGGGAAATAGACAGAGATGTTTGAACCAGTTGACCAAGTTGTAAGCAAAGAGGACCAGATGAAAATAGGCCTGATTGGGAGCTCAATCTCTTGTTGGTATTTTGCCCAGTGTATAGGCTTCGAGGAGTTCTCGAATGATAAGTTCCCCCGTGGCTCTTTGATTGTAGAAGCGCCAGAGGTTTAGGGGTTGTAACGAGAGATTTGTAACAATCACATGATAGGTATAGCCAGCCATCTTGAAAAGGGAAAGTTGCCAGGAAGGCTTCTCTGGAATGAGACGGCGCACAATGATGAAGCGTTGAGTTGCTTTCCATCGCCAGGGTTTGTATTCGAACTCCGAGACCCAGAAGCCTGGAGAAACCTCCTCGCAACGCAAACCTCCAAAGTATCTTTGAATGGGTTTTGCGATTCTTGCCACAATGGCATAGAAAGCGGGAACTCCTTGAAGATACTCGGCAATTGTATGGTCGTAGAAGGCCGAATCGGCCTTTGATCGGATCTCTCGAATCCCCGAGGGCAACTTGTAGAGGCTTCTGTCGAGAATCTCGATGGAGGTCTCTGAAAAAGTATTAAAAACTATTCTATAGACTGGGGAGGTGGGGTGGAAAAGCCTTCGAGCGGATACCTTTGATAGTTTAGCACTAATGATTAATACCCTGAAAAGGCTTGTTTTACATTATGCGATTGTAAGCAATTTAATAAATTCTAAATGTCCGCATTCGAAGGGTTTGGAACACTACCTCCCCAGTCATTCCAGGACTTTTCAGGGCTTTCTAATGATTGAATTGACATCCTGTAAATAATGTATTATGTTAATTATGTAGGTTGTAAGGAGTATTTGTTTGGATCACAAAAGGTCGCAAGGGTGCTTCTTAAAGCCTTTGCGATTTTTTTTAGACCAAAGGCTATTACAACTTACTAAGTAAAGGCAGAAAGGAGGTGAGTTGTAATGGCCAAAGGTCGTGTGAAATGGTTTAATGAGAAAAAGGGTTATGGATTTATTTCGAGAGACGATGGAAATGATGTCTTTGTTCACTTCTCGGCAATTAAAAGGGATGGATTCAAATCACTTTACGAAGGCGATCATGTGGAGTTTGAAGTTACCAAAGGCCCGAAGGGATTGCAGGCTACAAATGTAGTTGTTATCGAATAATTTAAGAGCTCATTAGCCGCAAAAGAGAGACCCCGTTTTTTTCGGGGTCTTTTTTTTACCCCTTTCCCTGTGACTTCAGATAATCCTTCCAGAAGGGAGATATATCTCGTAATTTCTGAATAATGGGTGGAAGATGCTCGATGATATAGTCCATCTCCTCCTTTGTATTATATATGGAGAGGCTGAAACGGATTGAACCATGTGCAGCAGTGAACGGAACACCCATTGCCCTGAGGACATGAGAAGGTTCAAGGGACCCCGAAGTACATGCTGAACCAGAAGAGGCACATATTCCAAGATCTGAAAGCAGTAAAAGTATCGACTCTCCCTCAACATACTCGAAACTCACACTCAGCGTATTTGGAAGCCTATTTATTCTATCTCCATTTACCAGTGTATTTGGAATCTTTTCAAGGATCTTTGCCTCAAGATAGTCCCTCAATGCCCTAACCCTCGTATTCTCCTCATCAAGATGTTTCCTTGCAAGTTCACAGGCCTTCCCAAGGCCTATAATATAGGGAACATTCTCTGTCCCTCCCCTTCTACCCCTCTCCTGGTGGCCGCCAATCAAATATGGAGAAAATTTTGTCCCTTTTCTTATATATAGGACACCGATGCCCTTAGGGGCATGAAGTTTATGGCCTGATATGGAAAGCATATCAACTGTTGACTTTTTCATATTGAGAGGAATCTTTCCAGCAGCCTGAACAGCATCTGTATGGAAAGGGATCCCCTTCGACTTCACAATCTCTCCGATCTTCTCTATCGGAAATATCACCCCTGTCTCATTATTGGCATACATAATAGAAACCAGGGCAGTATCATCTGTAATGGCTTCCTTTAATTCATCAAGGTCTAATTGTCCCTCTCGATTAACCGAGAGTTCTGTCACCTTATAACCTTTACGAACTAAATAAGAAGGAATATTGTTGATTGCAGGATGCTCAACCCTCGATGTAATGAAATGGCGTTTTTCAGGATATGAATCAAGAGTTCCAAAAACCGCTGCATTATCACTTTCTGTTCCACAACTTGTAAAGACTATCTCCGTCGGGTCTGCACCCAAAAATTCTGCCACCTGCTCTCGGGCCTCATTAACTTTCTTCTGAACCTGTCCGCCAAAGAAATGCATGCTCGAGGGATTCCCATAAAGTTCGGAGAAATACGGTAACATAGCTTCCAGGACTTCAGGGGCCACCTTAGTTGTTGCATTATTATCTACATAGACAACCTTCACGGCCTTACCTCCTCTACTTCGATGTCATCACTAACAAATTCCCTCAATTTGGTTTCAACATACTGTTTTAATGTAACTTCGGAACTCGGGCAGAAGGAACACTTCCCCCTCAGTGCCACATATACCCTGTTGCCTTCTATATCGATCAGCTCCAGGTCCCCTCCATCTGCCCTCAATGGAGGGATTATCTCCCTCCCTAATGTCTCTTCAATAAGCTTTATTCTTTGAATATTTGTCAATCTCTTTTTCTCCGGCCTCAAAGGTGGAGCCTCTTTTTCCATCTCCTTTCTAACCTTCTCAATGATAGCTTCGATCTTTGGTTGACACTTCCCACATCCTCCTCCTGCCTTTGTATAATATGTTACCTGTTCGACTGTCTTTAGGTTGTTTTCCCGAATTGCCCTTTCAATCTCTTTATCTGTCACACCAAAACACTGGCATACAACCTCAAAATCCTCCTTTTCTATCTTTTGCCCCCTGTAGTTGGCTATGGCTGCTATGAGTGCCTCTCTACCCATAACAGAACAATGCATCTTTTCTTCAGGTAGCCCTCCGAGATATTCTGCAATATCACGATTTGTTACCTTCTCTGCCTCTTCCAATGTCTTACCTTTGATTATCTCTGTTAAGGCTGAAGAAGAGGCAATGGCACTTGCACAGCCAAAGGTCTTGAACTTCACATCTTTAATCCTTTTATTCTCATCCAGCTTAAATGTAAGTCTTAAGGCATCTCCGCAGGCAAGGGATCCAACCTCTCCGACGCCATCTGGATCTTCAATCTCTCCAACATTTCTCGGATTGAGGAAGTGATCTTTCACCTTCTCTGTATAATCCCACATAAATGCCCCCTTAATATTTTTTTTAATTATAAAGTCAATCTCTTTAATGCGTCAACACCTTTTTGAAATTTTAAATTAGACATGTCACGAGAACCTCCTATCAGCTCTGAAAAAGTATTTAAAATGAGTCTTATAGAGTGGGGAGGTGGGGTGGAGAGGCATTCGCAGGCCTGATAGCAGGACTCATCCCCCAATACAAACAATAAAATATTATCTTACAAAATCCTTAGAATTGGATTAACTCATATTTCTCAATAATAAGGAGATAAATCAAGCTTGAGGCAAATCAGCAGTCTTATTTTTAAGTGAAAAAATAAATGAAAATTGAAAGGAAATAGGTTATGAATTTTAAAGCATGCTTTATCTCTTATGAAATGCGAATAAACTTGAAAGGAGGAATATATGGAAGAGGAAATTTATAAGAAATTGGCTAAACACCTATCTTCACTGGGAATGGGTTACCCTGAGAAGGAAGAATTGATTGAAATCCTTCGTGAGAATTTTTCTCCTCTTGAGGCAGAGGTTGCCCTTGCCATTCCTACAAGGGTTATCCCATTTGAGCTTGCCCCTGTGGATAAAATAGAACCCCACATAAATATTCCAAGAAATGAACTGGAAAAGATACTCTCCAGCCTCGCTCAAAGAGGTCTCCTCTTTTCAAAAAGGATGGCCGATGGAAAGATGGGTTACTCCCTTCAACAATTTGGATACGGCTTTCCCCAGACCTTCTTCTGGAAAGGAGAGGATTCACCCAATGCAAAAAGGATGGCAGAGCTAATTGCTAAATATTCAAAGAGGGATCAACTCTACGAGGCTTATGGTAAGACCAAAACCAAACCTCTACGCTATGTTCCGGCATCCCAATCTATTGATCCCGAAGAGCATGCTGTCTTTCCCTTTGAGATGATGGAGGAGGTGATAAAAAGGGTTGATCTAATAGCTGTTGCTCACTGCCCCTGTCGTATCACATCGCGTCTTCTCGGTAAGGGGTGTAACAATATACTCGAGAACTGTATAAAATATGATGACCTTGCAGAATACTTAATTGAGAAGGATATAGGGAGAAAGATTTCTAAATCTGAGGCCCTTGATATAATTAGAAAGTCTGAAGAGGCAGGGCTTGTCCATCTCGTTGACAATGCGAGGGAGGGTATAAAACATACATGTAACTGTTGCGGGTGCTGTTGCTGGTCTGTAGGAACTATAAGGAGAAAAAGGATACCGAGAGATATCCTCATGGCTACTTACTTTATAAGAGAAACAGATTATGATAAATGCACTGGATGCGGGAAGTGTCTGGAGGTCTGTCCTGTTCAGGTGATCAAGATGGAAGGAGATTATCCTGTAGTTGATAAGGACTGGTGTATCGGTTGCGGGGTTTGTGCTGTCCCATGTCCATCCTCTGCTGTAAAGCTTGTGAGAAAAACCGATGCACTTCCTCCAAAGGATTTCAAAGAATTGCATGAGCAGATATTGAAAGAAAGACATACCCCTAAAGCATAAAAAATAGCTTCCTTTTTTGGTGTCAGACACCAGACTTTTTATTGGTATCTGACACCATTCCTGCTAAATTAGAAAAAATTCGAAATAGATTACAGCAACCAGTAGCCCTGAATATCAAGATTT
>JBBITW010000069.1:0-11186 GCA_037440525.1 Deltaproteobacteria bacterium | reverse complement strand
TTAGAAAAAATTCGAAATAGATTACAGCAACCAGTAGCCCTGAATATCAAGATTTGTAAGTCCTATCTCTTGTGCCCTTTTTACAACCTTTTTATATTCTTCTTTAGTGATCCTCCTTGAAATCTCCGGATAATCAAATGCTTTATATAGCGGTGTATACTGTGCCATAATATTGACATATGTATCTTTTGGCAAATTTCCTGCTATCCACTCCATAACTTTTTCTGAACCTCCCACATTATTAGGCATAACCAGATGCCTGATAATCAACCCTCTCCGAAGAATACCATCCTTCGAAGGTTTTGCAACACCGACCTGTCGGTTCATCTCGAGGATAGCTTCTTTTGTCACTTCAGGATAGTTTTCTGCTGCTGATGAATATTTTGCTGACATGGCACTATCCCAGTATTTGAAATCTGGCAGGTATATATCCACTATTCCATCCAGAACCTTGAGAATATCAAGACGTTCCCAGCCGCTGGTGTTATAAACTATTGGTAACCTTAGCCCTTTACCTGCGGCTACATCAATTGCTTTAAGGATATGAGCAGAATAATGTGTTGGGGTTACAAGATTAATATTGTGACAGCCAATTTCTTGAAGCTTAAGCATCATCAATGCTAAATCCTCTATTTTACATTCTGATCCTACACCAAGATGGCTTATTTCATAGTTCTGACAAAATATACATCGTAAATTACAGTGGGTAAGAAAGATTGTTCCTGATCCTCCATTTCCTACCAGAGGTCTTTCCTCACCAAAATGTGGATGAAATGATGATACAAAAAGTTTTGCCCCAGGGGCACGGCAGAACCCAGATGCTCCTTTAATACGATTCACACCACATCTTCTCGGGCAAAGATTGCAACTTTGCATGATGGCCCAGAGTTTTTCTGCTCGCCTTTTTAGTTCTCCTGTCTTGTGAAGTTTAAGGTAAGCCGGATCGAAATCAGAACCTATCCTCTCAGATTTTTCAGCCTTTTTTGTTGGTTTAGCAGGGGATGAATCTGGCTTAAATGAATCAAGGAAGATTGAAGGTATCCCGATTTTGAAACCTATTTTGGCTGTCTTTGCCATAAACTCACGCCGTGTAATTTTTTTAAAAAAACAGTTCATCATTTTCTCACCTCCTCATGATTAATTTTTAAACTGAGAAATTAAGACCATCAAACTTGTTAACTTCAGTAGTGCTACAACAACCCCGGTGCCCAGAAGGCCGAGAACAGGTAGAAGCACAACAGCACCTATAATACCACCAAACCATCCACCCACCAAATCAGAAGCATAGATTAATCCAGCAGTCTCGCTTAAACTCGAACTATTCATTAAGTATAGTTTGTTCGCCAGTGGAAATTGGGACCCAATTAAGACCCCGCTGATAAGTGACAGTACTAAAAATAATGTTTTAGAAACATAAAAGTGTTCTGGATTACTAAGAAATGAATATGTAGCAAAGATTATACCAGGGCACGCAATAGAAAAACAGATGATTCCAAGTTCTATTTTAGCAAAAAACCTTAAACCATTTTTTAACCTCTCCATGAGAATTATCAGCATCATTGCACCAAACGTAGCCCCTGCCATAAAAGATGCTACAAGAAGCCCAATCCATGAAAATACATATCCATAAATTGATTGAAATGCGAAGATTAAGATAAGATCAAATATCATTCCGGCAAAACCTGTTGTGATAATGGCTAAGGTAATCCCGACTTTAAGAATAGATTTTCTTACTCGCAAAATGAAAAATAGAATAAAGGGAACAGCAAATAGCGGAGCTATTGTTTTTAAATTAATCATGTCAAATTGCTTGAATATCCAGCGAAGATTAGGGGCAAATAAGGCATTCCAGTGTGAAATACTATAAAATACACCCATGGGAACTAAATCAGAATTGATCTTCTTGCTACTTCCTTCAATGAATTTAGAGAACCAGGCCTGCCATCCTAAATGCAATTTTTGTTCAATATACCAGGGGATAACCACATCTGTTTTTATTTTGTAATGATTCAATCTCTCTGTAATCTTTATCCTGTCAATTGTCAGAATCTCCTGTGAGTCCGAAGAAAGGTATATGTTTGTTCCATCTCCAGGAATAACTCTAATATTGGTGAAGACACTTTTTATAGTATGGAAAATACAACTATTTAAGTTTTTCAATTCTTCGTTCATATAGGTTAAAGAACCTGGCAACCCGATGGCGATAATTCCCTTTTTATCCAGTCTCTCCTTTGCTAACAAAAAAAACTCCCTTGTAAAGAATCTATTTGTTTGTAAATTTGAAGGTTCTGTAATCCCTACCAATATCAAATCGTATTTGTCTTGAGTGGACTTAAGGAGAAGCCTGCCATCAATATACCTTATATTTACTCTTCTATCATTCAATTCATATTCAGTCAGTGGTGTTGGAAATCTTCTAATGAGATTGATGAGTAGTGGATCAAGTTCTGCATATTCTATTTTTTCTATTGTTGGATATTTTAATGCTTCATTTATCATGCCACCTGCCCCACCACTCAGGATTAAAAGTCTTGTGGGTCTGGGATGGGATAGAGATGGAAAATGAACAATCTCCTCAATAAAAGGTATATCTGGCACAGGTGTTATTAGACTCGAAACCCCGTCTTCGAAGAAAATATACTGTCCCTCATTTTCTACAACACAGATGTTGCCATAGCGGGAATTTTGGTAGTGTAATATATTTTGATTTTTCCATTGTTTTCTGATTGAATACTTGTGGATTCTTTCCGTTCTGCCGGTAAAGATTAAATAAATAGAAAATGATATAAATATACAAAGTGCCACTAAAATCGTCTTTTGAAACAATCCAATTTTCCGGCAGGGAACAATTAAGGCAAGACAAATAATAAAGTTTATCAATGAAATCCAGATGGATATTTGAAATGAATTGGTATATGGAATAAATAGATATGTAGAGACAAATCCACCTAAAATAGAGCCAAGGGTTTCATAGGCATAAACTTTACCTGGAGAATAAAAGGCAGGGCTTGAAGAGATTGAATAAATCTCACAGCTGAAGGTAAACAATGCACCATGAAGTATGCTTACAGGCGAAAGTATAAGAAATGAGGAATAAAGCATCGGGTAAAACCCGATAACTTCGCCGATAGAGAGACCAAGTGTGTTTTTCAGAATACGTATTTGATAAATTGCTGTGAATAAGGATATAGAGAAAAGGATTGTAACAACTATAAATGCCTCAAATTTATTCTGGTATTTTTCAATCTTCCTCCCGAGGAAGAAAGATCCAAAAGCTTCGAGAATGAGCCAGTTTGCCAAAATAATACCGATGGAAAATTCATTGCCTGAAAATATAATAAGAAACTCCCTTAAAACCACTACCTCGGCAGTAAGTCCACTAAACCCCATAATCAATATGGCAATAAGAACCCAATTTTTCATCTCATCCCCAATAAGGTCTCAGTCAATCTTAATAAATATTTTTATTAATAAAATTTTTGCTTAGATTCTAAACCAATCACTGAGATGGTGTTCTTTGTGAAGTGAATCCTCAAACCGAATTATTTACCATCTTATCATTATTGGGTTCTGATGGAAATGGTGAGCTAAATTATCTAACACGAAGTAGGATATTAATCATAAATAGGATAACCTAACTTCTCAGGGACTTCAATCCTCTCCTGAAGCTTTATATGTGCTCAAAGAGTAAAAACAAAATCCCAAATTCCCTTTCCAAAAATAACCTTTTCTATTAAACTCTCTAAGCTTTTATTTATGGCCAGAGATTGAAAAGTCTGGCAGAAATCTTACAAGTTGTGTTAGAGATATATTGGGTGATTGAAGAGCTATATGTAGCTTATGGTTCAATCTGTGATTTAAGAACAGAGATGAGTAAGCCCGGGATGTTAATAATGGGAGCATAAAATAAATGACACCTTGATAAGGGTTCGGCAAGCCACAAAGGCTTGCCCTACGAGAAATTAAATTAATCACAAGCGTAGGGCAAGGGCTTGTCCCTTGCCGTATTTGGTTTCATTTCTTATGTAGAATTACGACACAGTCTCGTTGTGGGAAGTCAACCAGACAAGACCATGGATGAATGTAAGGATGATAACTGTAAATATTTAATTGCTCCGATTAATAATAAAATAAGGGGGAGAGATGGAACGACTTTTCTATCCAAAATCGGTTGTTGTCGTTGGGGTTTCAGAAAACCCTGATAATCTGGGAAGGAATATCGTTGAGAACCTCTTTGAATTCCAATTTAATGGGGAGATAATCCCTGTTGGAAGAAGAGGCGGGATACTATATGGAAGAAAGATCCTCACATCGCTGGAGGACGTAAAAGAAGGGGTTGATGTAGCTGTTATTATTACCCCTGCTTCGACCGTGCCATCCATATTGGAATCCTGTGGGCGAAAGAAGATTCATTGGGCTATCATAGAAACAGCGGGGTTCCGAGAATATTCCTCTGAAGGTGAAAGATTAGAAAAGGAGATAATTCGAATTGCAAGGAAATGGGGAATTCGTATTGTCGGACCAAACTGTATAGGAATTATTAATATAGAAAATGGTTTTGTAACTCCATTTGGAAATATGAAACGCGGGCATGTTATTCACGGAAAGGTCTCTGTGCTCGCCCAGAGTGGGGGGGTATCAGGGACATATTTCAACCTGCTTGCAAGCGCCAATGTTGGGATATCCAAAATTGTGAGCATGGGGAATAAACTCGATCTCGATGAGATTGATTATCTTAAATACCTGATAAACGATCCTCAAACAGAGATCATTGGAATCTACTTAGAGAGTCTCGAAAAAGGAAGGGAGCTGATGGAGATTGCAAGAACAACCCACAAACCCATCATCCTTCATAAAGCCAATACAGGTGAAGGTGGGAAAGATATAGCGAGACTTCATACAGCGGCCCTTGCAAGCGATGATCGTATAGTGGATGCGGCCTTGAAGCAGGCTGATATTATAAGGGTAAAGGATTTCAGGTCTTTTATAAATGTGGTAAAGATCCTCTCTTTACCTCCTATGAAGGGTGATAATCTCGTCATCCTCTCCCGATCCGGAGGTATTGCAGTGATTGCGGCAGATTCTGCAGAAAGATATGGGTTTAAACTCCTGCCTTTGAGTAAAGCCTTCCAGAAAAAAATCCACAGCCTATTTCGAGCAAAGGTGATACAGCCGACAAATCCCCTTGATCTCGGCGATCTTTTCGATTTCAATCTTTATATAAAGATCCTCGATCAGGCACTTAAGATTAAGGAAGTAAATGGAATACTTTTCAGCCATGTTGCAACAGGGGCCGAAATGGAGTCATCAAGAGAACTTATTCAATCAGTAAAGGAATTATCCTTTAGATATAAAAAGCCTGTATCAGTCTGCTATTTTACAGAGGAGGAAGAACTGGCCATCATCAAAAGAACACTCGGTTATCCCCTCTTTACAGAACCTGACGATGCACTGCGTGCACTTGCCGTCTCAAGGAATTATTACCGAAAACAGACAATCTTAAAAGAGAAGCCACCCACATATTTAGTTAATAAGAATCGTGTAAAAGAAATCCTTAAAAAGGCAAAAGACGAGAAAAGGGACCCTCTCATCTCAGAATGCTTTGAAGTCCTTTTGGCCTATGGGATACCTGTGGCTGAATATAAGGTAATTCATAATAGATATGAGCTCACAAAAGCTATGGAAAGGATAAAAAATTCTGTGGCATTAAAAGTCATATCTCCCAGAATATCTCACAAATCCGATGTTGGGGGTGTATTTCTTAATATTAAACATATATCGGAGGCAGAGGAGGCTTATGGAAAAATTAGGAATCTCTTTAGAGGTAATTTCTCAGAGGGGGTTCTTGTCCAAAAAATGATAGAAGGTGGAAAGGAGATAATCTTAGGTGGAAAGCAAGACCCTTCTTTCGGTTCTGTGGTTCTCTTTGGCCTCGGAGGCATCTATGTGGAGGTTCTCAAGGAGACATCCCTTCGGGTTGCCCCTATCAATAGAATCGAGGCAGAGGAGATGATCTCTGAATTGAGATATTCAGATATCCTTAAAGGCATCCGTGGAGAAAGGCCCTCTGATAGAGAAGCAATAGTTCAATCTCTTCTCAGGCTATCTCAACTTATAATGGATTTCCCTGAGATTGAAGGAGTAGATATAAACCCTATGATAGTCCTTGAAAGAGGTGTCTGGGCAGTGGATGCACGTATTTTAATCTCTAAGTGATTTAGTCTTTAAAAACCACTTATCTTTTAGGGGTCTCTAAAACTACCTTCTTATAATCCCCAGGGGGCATAAAAACATCGTCCTCCAAAACCTTCTTTTCTAATTTTATTACCTCAAGGACATTGATACCACCCAAACCATATGTCATGGAATGGTCTTTAATCAGAATAGGAATCCCATAGGGTTTCAATTTCTCATAGATCTCACGGCCTTCTTTCATCTCGAGATTAAAATATTTTGAAAAACTCTTTGCGACCTTTTCCATCACCTCTTCAACCTCCTCCAGATCTACATCCTTTGTAACCCAGTTCTCTTCAATCAACTCTCCATCTGCACGAATCTCTATCCTCTCTGTTTTAAAACCATTAATTAAAGCCTTCTCCCCAGTGCTTATTATATTAATCTTCCGTTCCTTTGGTTTAATTTTTGGAATTGACCTTTTCAGGTTCTCTGCAACCTCCTTCTCCCACTGTGAAAATTTTATCTCTATATAATTCTTGGAGCGATGATCGAGCATCACCATCCTATCACCCTTGAAATCTATTATGACGGAGGATCTCTCCTCCGGATGGTCTGTTCTGTACTTATACCCTGCAAAGTAGAGGATAATCTTTGATGCCCTTCCATCGATATCCCTCCTCACCTGTTCAATTACTGCACCTGCCATGCAATGCTCGGAAATTAAGAACGTCAGAAATATTATAAAAAGAATTCTAATAAAATGATTATTTCTTTTCATTCTCCCCTCCTATATATTTTTCTAAAATGGATATACCTCTGCCTCAATCATAGCTCATCTTCGAGCTCCTCTATTTTACCATTTATCTCTTCTAATCGCCTTAAAAATCCTTGATCGTAAATACCCTCCCCCTTCATCCTTATACTTCTCAATTTTCTTCGAAGTCTCTTATAATTTCTGTCCAATTTTTTAGATAAATAACGAAAGGTCTCCTCTCGCGGAAATACCTCTTCCACCTCCTCTGATACCATCCCCTCTTCAGGACCGAAAAGTGTCCTCTGCTCTTTCCACTTTGGGATAGTTGTCTTAAAATTGAATCTCTCACGTATTATCTTAGAAAACTCTTCTGAGATATTCTCTTCTCCATGGTTAATAAAAACCTCGAGTGATGGATTTTCAAAATTGGATAGCCATTCGAGAAGCCCCTTCTGGTCAGCATGGGCAGAAAATCCACCCAGGGTATGCACATTTGCCCTTACGGCTATATCTTCTCCAAAAAGCCTCACCTTCTTCGCCCCATCCACTATCCTTCTTCCAACTGTCCCTTCTGCTTGATAACCAATAAATACTATATGGGATTCTTCCCTCCAGAGATGATGTTTAAGGTGATGCTTAATCCTTCCAGCTTCACACATCCCGCTTGCAGAGATTATTATCCCTGGCCCCTGATCTTCATTAATAGCCTGTGAGGCCTCTTTTGTCTTTGTGTAGATAATACCTGGAATTTCCAGTGGATCTTCCCCTTGAGAAAAGATTTCTTTTGCCTCATTATCAAAATAGTTAGAATTATTTCTAAAGATTTCAGTTGCAGAGATTGCCAATGGACTATCGATATATATAGGTACAATTGGGATTAAACCTTTTCGAATAAGCTCTCCAAGCGTATAGATTATATCCTGTGTCCTTTCGATGGCGAATGCTGGGATGATTACTTTTGCCCGATTTGCAAATGCATCCCTCAGAATATTCAATAATTCCTCAACCGTCTCCTCTCTCGATTTATGAAGCCTATTGCCGTAAGTTGACTCAAGCCATAGGAAATCTCCTTCATTCACTTGAGCGGGATCCCTGATGATGGGCTGTCCCTTTCCTCCCAAATCTCCCGAAAAGACAAGTTTTCTCTCTTGATCGCCTTCCTTCACCCAGAGTTCAATGATTGCTGACCCAAGGATGTGACCTGCATCTTGAAACCTGAACTTTATACCTTCATCAATAGTTAAAATTTCATCATAGTTTAAAGGCTGAAAGTATGAAAGGCTCTCTTCCGCGTCCTTTAATGTGTATAAAGGTGAGCTCTCATCTCCTCCTGACCTTTTTTTCTTCCTGCTTTCCCATTCTGCCTCCATCTCCTGGATATGAGCACTATCTCTCAACATTATGTCACAGAGATCCAAAGTTGCCTTTGTGCAGAAGACCTTCCCCCGAAATCCCTCTTTTACCAATTTTGGAATAAGACCGCTGTGATCGATATGGGCATGGGTAAGGATGATAAAAGAGAGTTTCCTCGGATGATACTCCTCAACTGACCAGTTCCTCTCCTCAAGTGCCCTGCCTCCTTGAAACATTCCACAATCTATAAGCAACTTCAATGAACCTCTCTCTAAAAGTGTTGCCGAACCTGTAACTGTTCGAACACCTCCTAAAAATTTTACTCTCACTTTAATCTCTCACTTTCCCAAAAGTCTGCCTCAGGCGGGGGCTTCTCCTCGGAATGACAGTTTAAAATTGCTCAATTTAGATTTTATAAAATAATATGCTATTATAACAACCCTACCTTGCCTCCTCTTATTTTAAGGGAATGTATGGAGGGTTATATGATTGACATTAAACTCTCTTTTTTCTAATATAAAATCTCTGAACTTTCAATAAAAAAGGAGAATTACCTATGACAGAAAGACAGTATCTCGTTGAAAGAATAGGTTTACAGGAATCATGGAGGATGTTTCATATTATGGCAGAATTTGTCGAAGGATTTGACACCCTCTCAAGATACCATCCTGCCGTGACCATTTTTGGCTCCACCCGTGCCCAACCTGATGAAGAAGTCTATATCAAAGCAGAACAGATTGGAAGGCTTTTAGCGGAGAATGGTTTTGCCGTCATGACAGGTGGTGGACCAGGTGTGATGGAGGCTGCAAATAAAGGTGCTTCATCTGTGGGAGGGAAATCGATAGGCCTAAACATTGAACTCCCTCTTGAACAGAAACCCAATCCATATGCCAATGTCACCTTAAGGTTTCGGTACTTTTTTGTGAGGAAGGTTATGTTTGTCAAATATGCTGTTGCCTATATCATTTTCCCTGGGGGTTTTGGAACTATGGATGAACTTTTTGAGTCTGTTACACTTATTCAGACCAACAAAATAAAGCCATTCCCAGTAATCCTGGTTGGATCGAACTACTGGAAAGGTCTCCTTGATTGGATGAGAGATGTAGTATTGAAAGAGAAAAGGATTTCTCCCCAAGATCTGGAGATACTCCAGTTGATCGATGATCCCTTAGAAATCATCAGGGCTATAAAAAAGACAGTCATCCTCTAATTGCGGAGGCGGTGAACTCCAACAACAATATGATAGGTTAGAAGAGTTGTTAATTCAATCAGTTTCTTCTCCTCCTCTTCTAAAAGGTATCCCAGGGATTCGCTTCTGCAGATGGCCTCCCATCTGCGGAGGATCCTTCTTATGGAATTTTTGTTCGATCCTGAAATCCAAAGGCTTACCTGCTCTGAGAGGGACCTTGCATACTTTCTAATCAGCTTCCACGAAGGTAAGAGTTTTTGTCGGAAATTTTTGGGTTTGATAAAAAGTTCGTTCATATCCTTAATATATTCCTGAAGTTCCTGGTCCAGAATCTCACCATCCAATCCCCACCACTCTGAAACTGTCTCCTCAATCATCTTATATTCCAATTCCCTTCTTCTTTTAACAATTAATGGCTCCTTCCCTGCGATTTCGTTCAATAAATTCTCTACATATAACAATTTCTTCAGTGCATTAGGCCAGTTTCTGTACTTATATCTCCAGTACGACCTTGGATCAAGCCAGATGGCAAAGGTTTCAGCCCAATCCTCATCCGGATGTTTCTGGGCATAGTGAGGGTCTCCCAGGTAGTGAAGGTGGCGCACATAACTCTTTGACCAGGGATTAACCCTGTAGAGATAACCATCCCGATACTTCTTATTAAAATCACCAAATATCTCCTTCCAATCCTTCTTCTTCCAGAGCTTATAAGCATAGTTTATTGCGTGGCCTATCTCGTGGCGAAGAATTTTAATAATCTCTTCATCCGTCGGGACATCTCCTTCAAGCTCTCGCAATTCCGGGGTAGCTAAATAGAATGGGATGCTCACTGAAATCCGCTTATTTGTGCATCCCCACTCATTCCCGAAATAGAAATCAGGCCATAAGAGTATTCTATGTTGCTTCAACTCTCCCTTTATTCTCTTAAAAATATGAGACATGCTTTGATTTATATCGAGGTCTAAATCGCAAATTCGAGTTGTTAATAATTTTTGATAACTGATCTCATCCATAAACTTATACTCCCAAAATCAACCAAAGATATTTAAAAATCCATCTCTGAATTTAAATAAATATAAAACCTTTTTTTGGAAGGTCAAAATGAATTTTTTCACAAATAAAATCCAAATAATTTCAAATAATTACATTTTAGCTCTGTTTTATAAATTACTAATAATCTCCTCTTTGTGGAAATTTAATCAAAACCCATCTGTTAAATTGTAAATTTTTATTTTAATATAAATTAATCAAAGCGTTATCATCGAATATCCTTTTTTAATTATCGGAGAAACAGAATGGAAGTCTATATATCTGGGGTTGGAATTACAAAATTCGGTAGATCAAAAGAGTCTCTTGAAAAGATGATGGCTGAGGCTACACTTCTGGCTTTAAAGGATGCTCAACTGGAAAAAGTGGATGGAATATATATCGGGATTATGAATGCTGAAGAGTTTGTTGGAGACTCTAATTTTGCAACCCTCCTGACAGATTCTGTCGGGCTTACAGGGATTCCTTCTACCCGTGTGGAAACCGCATCTTCCACAGGGGCAGGTGCATTTGAGACAGCCTTTTATGCTGTAGCTTCAGGCCATATGAATAATGTGCTCGTTCTTGCAGGAGAGAAAATGACACACCTTCCAACAGCCCGAACCACTCGGATTCTCTCAGAGGTAATTGATAGATCTGAGAGGAGATATGGAGCAACTATGGTTG
>JBBITW010000068.1:0-17301 GCA_037440525.1 Deltaproteobacteria bacterium | reverse complement strand
TAGAATTACGACACAGTCTCGTTGTGGAAAGTCAATAAGACAAGACCATGGAGGATCGCCCCATTCTAATCTTTTTAATTTTTTTTTAAAACTTTTCAAGAACAACCCTAATCGGATAAAACTTGCCGTATCCCTGATATGATTCCTGAAATGCTGGACTATCATCGCCCCAAAATTAAATGGGAGAGCCTCCATTCCTCAATTTGTAAAACTTGGGGGCAGATCTTGACACTTAAATCTTGATAAAAATATGGCATTTGCCATTCCTGCCAATAGAAATCTCAGAAATTACTCTTGACAAATTAGCCATTTAATGGCTAAATATTAACCATGATAAGGAGATATTTACAAGACCCGATAATTGAATCCCTCAAACACTTCCCTGTGGTTCTCCTTACCGGTGCCCGGCAGGTTGGTAAATCGACCTTAGCCCAAGCACTGATCGGAGACTCATGGGATGCAACATACTTTACACTTGATAACCGTACAATCCTCGATGCAGCCCTCAGAGACCCAGATGGCTTTGTCAGTGGGATGCCGATACCTGCTGTAATCGACGAAGTTCAAAAGGCCCCCGATCTATTGAGAGCCATTAAAAGGGGCATAGATCGAAATCGAAAGCCGGGGCAGTATCTTCTGACTGGGTCTGCAAATATCATGACTCTTTCCACTGTCTCCGAGAGTTTAGCAGGTCGAATCGCCCTTCATACTCTCCATCCTTTTTCCTGGCCTGAACTTCTTGAAAAACCATTACCCAGGATATTAAAAGACCTTTTTAGCGGTATTGATTCAAAAAAATTGCTGAAAAACTACTTCAAAATACCACTAAAAGAATACAAACCCCGATTTATAGAAAGAATATTAAAGGGAGGATATCCAATCCCTGCTCTAATGGAATCTGATCAGGCAAGGGCGCAGTGGTTTTCCTCCTATCGCCAAACCTATCTGGAAAGAGATCTGTTAAATATAAGAGCGATTAAAAACCTCCCGGATTTTAATCGCCTCCTCACTCTTGCCGCTTTACGAACAGGTAGGCTCCTCAACCTCTCTGACTTCTCCCGAGAAACAGGTCTACCTTTCACAACACTACGCCGTTATATGAATCTGCTCGAGGTAACTTATCAAATTTCTCTAATAAGACCTTATTTCACTCATCTGGGGAAACGACTTGTAAAGACACCCAAGCTTTATTTTAACGATACAGGAATGGCATTCCATCTCATAGGAGTCAATGAATGGAAGATTCTGGAGAATCAGGGAAATGCCGGCCCCATGGTCGAAACATGGATTGCTTCTGAACTTTTAAAACTTCTGTCTGTATTAGATCATCAATTTAGACTCTATTTTTGGCGAACCCAAACAGGCCAGGAAGTCGATTTCCTGATTGAGAGGGCTGAGAAATTGGTAGCTATTGAAGTGAAATGGGGCTATCGCATCGAAGAATCAGACATGAAAAACTTGAAAATGTTAGCTGAAGATTTAAAGGAGAGGCTTCTCTTCTCAATTATTCTTTATTCAGGAGTTGAACCCATCCCTCTGGGTCCTAAAATTGTCGCCATGCCCTTCCCTATCTTCTTCGGAATTTGAAATATAAAAGTCAGCGGGCGTCTGAATACCTAAATATTATATTCCCTTTTAATTTCTTGTTACGAATCTCCTTCTCCTCCATAATTTGGGGGTCATCTCTTGACACGAGACAATCTATCCTGAAACTTTATCATCCCTTCCCTCAACCTCTACATCAATCAGTAATTCCCGGAAAATATTATACCTAAATTGAGTGATTCTAGATGTTCATTGAGAAGCGAAGCCGAAGCAATCTTTACCAGATTGTCATTCCGAGCGAAGCGAGGAATCTATGAGATTGCTACGCCCTTCGGGCTCACAATGATGACGTCGGTGTTAAAATATTTGATATTGAATGGAAGCCTACAAAAATTTGCTACCTTTTTAAAAATATAAAAGGGATCGCACCAAGAAAAGCAATCAAGCTCATTGTTATAAAAGCAATATTGTAGCTTTCTGTCAGATCATGAATATAACCGGTTAGCCAGGGGCCAATTCCACCGCCAATTATACCTCCAAACATTATGGTGCCAAGAATCGAACCCATAGCACTTAAACCAAAATACCTTGCAGTTATAGCAGGTATAAGAGGAACACTTCCCCCATAGGCAAAACCAAATATGATAGCAAAGAGGTAGAAAATCAACGGATCCTTTGATAGGGTCAGTGAAAATAGCATCAAAGCCATAATGATGAATGTAACTGGTAATAGATTTCTCGGACCAACCCTATCTGATATACCACCTATAACCAGTCTTCCAACAATACTGAAACCACCTATTATTGCAAGTAGACCTGCAGAAACCATAGGTGATATACCGCAATCGGTTGCAAAGGCAACAATATGAACAAGTGGCGTAACAGTAATAATATAATTTACTACCTCGGATATAAAGATCATCCAGAATGGAAATGTCATTATTGCCATTCTTAGAGAGAATCCTCCTTTGCTTTGGGTCTCTTTATCCAGACCCCTGAAAATCTCACTTTTCTTTTTACCATCAGGCCAAAGTCCCATCTCCTCAGGATTGGGCCTCAAAAATAATACAGCAATAAATGTGACTGAAAGTGTAATCAATCCAATTATTATATAAGAGAAGCGCCAGTTATAGGTTGAGATTAGAAATTCTGCCAGTGGAGAAAATATAATGGCCCCTATTCCAACACCTGAAGTGTAAAGGCCGAGGACAAAACCTCTTTTTTCTATAAACCATTTTGACAATGTTGATGCAAGTGGAACATAGAACGAAGCCGCTCCAAGCCCACCCATCACACTGTATAATATATACATCTGCCAGATCGCAGTGGCTCTGCTTGTGAGAAGCAAACCCACCCCCATGGATATTCCACCAATTGAAACGGTCTTCCTCGGTCCATAGCGGTCATAAAAAAATCCCATAAGAATGCTAAGTACCCCCCTTGCTATCATATAGATAGAAAATATCCCTGATGTTTCAGCCCGACTCCAGCCAAACTCAGAGATAAGGGGTTTAAAAAATATCCCAAACGAATATTGAACCCCAAAGCAAACGACCAACAAAAGACATGAAATACCGGTAATTATCCACCCATAGAAAAACATTGGCTTCTTTCTCATCTATGCCATATCTTTAGAAAAAATAAGCCCCGCTCTTAAGACGGGGCTTTAAAATTAAACCCTCTATAAAATAGTTTCCAACTCACCCTCAATCTATTTCAGTCTCTGATTCAGATCTTAAATATAAGATTTTAAAAGAGGGAGCCTGGCTTACCCACCCATAGCATCTATCTCGAGGAGTTGCCGCCCAATGGTCAGGGCATGCATTTCAGGCGTGCCTCCCATCATATTTGTTGCAAGTGCGTCTCTATGATGATGTTCGATGGGATACTCATCAAAAAGTCCATAGGCACCAAAGAGCCTGAGTGCCTCCGCAGTAACCCACTTGATCATCTTCATGGCTTCATATTTAGCAATTGAACTCTCGAGAATATGAGGCCTATTCTTATCCATCAGCCATGCCAGACGATAGCCCAGCAACCTCACCCCATCAATCGCCCCTGCCATCTCTGCAATAACACCCTGAACCAATTGAAATCCCCCGATTGGTTTACCAAACTGCTTTCTCTCCTTTGAATACTTTATCACCGATTCGAGACAGCTTCTTCCCATACCAACACTTCCCATTACGACAAAGAGACGTGCCAGATCAATTCCATGAAACATATTCCTCAAGCCCATTCCAATCTGGCCTATGACATTCTCTTCGGGAACTTCACAATCACTAAATCTCAAATCAGCAAGATCTCCACCTCTCCAGCATAACTTCCCCACAAGCTCCTTCCTCGTAAAACCTGGGGTTCCCTTCTCTACCGCAAATATACCGAGCCCTTTTGGGCCTTTGCTTTTATCTGTCTGGGCAAGCACAAGGGCAACATCTGCCCTCCCCCCACCTGTTATAAATAGCTTTGTCCCATTTATTATCCATTTATTCCCGCTCTTTACAGCTGTAGTCTCAATGTTTGAGGCATCACTCCCTGCATTGGGCTCTACTGCAGCCCCGCACATGGTTATATCTCCCCTGCAAAGAGGAGGAAGCCATCTCTGACGTTGCTCATCATTTCCTGCCTTCCATATAATTGTTCCAGGTAGAACAGGGCCACCAAGTATGTTATGTGCCATGCTGTAGCTTGCCCAGCATAGCTCCTCGAGGATAATGGCAAATGTAAGACGGTCAATTCCCAGACCTCCATATTTTTCTGGCAATGGGGCACCGATAAGTCCTGTGGGTTTTGCCTTCTCAAGTAATTCAGCGTAGCATTTCTCTTCCCTCTCATAATCTTTTATATATGGAAGCATTTCCTGCTCAGCAAACTTATGTGCCAAATCTCGAAACATGATCTGCTCTTGTGTTAATTCAAAATCCATTTTTTACCTCCGAATCAAAATCTCTCAATTACTCTCTCACCTGAACAATCTCAGTTAGAACACCCTGAGTCCCCTTTGGATGGAGGAATGCAATCTTTCCCTCTGCACCCTCCCTTGGCTCTTTATCCACAAGCTCAAGACCTCTTTCAGAAAGCTCCTTCATTGCTTCATAAATATTTTCAACCTCATAACAGATATGGTGAAAACCTTCTCCATGCTTTTGGAGAAACTTTGCCACAACACCCTCATTTCCTATTGGGGAGATGAGTTCAACCAAAACATTACCAAGTTTAATCATACAGATGTGCATGTCCCTCTCTGTTATTGGTGGAGGTGATTCCACTCCAAACTTCTTCTGCCAGAAATCCCTTGCCTCATCCATGTTCTTTACCGCAATACCAATGTGATTTACCCGCTTAAGCATAAGACCTCCTTTCCTTTTGAATTTATAGATATCTTATCTTCCAATCATCTTCGATGGTAACCATGTTGACATGGGTTCAATCAAGGAAATAGCAATCAAACTCAAGATAAGGAGAATAATAAAAGGTAGAACTCCCCTTATAATGGTCTCTATTTTTTCACCTGTTATTCCCTGAATTACATAAAGATTTAATCCAACAGGAGGTGTAATTAAAGCAAGTTCCATATTGATTGTAAATATTACACCAAACCATAGTGGGTCAAATCCCAGTGCCTGAATAGCCGGGTAAAATATTGGAACAGTAATAAGTGTTATCGAAGCACACTCAAGAAACATACCGAGTATGAATAATAGCAGGTTCATCAAAACAATTATGCCCCATGGTGGGATTCCTGACTCCACAACCAGATTCGCAAAGTTCTGAGGTATCCTAAGGATTGTAACTACAGAACCCAGTATGATTGCCCCAACTATAATCATTAGGATCATCACCGCACCCCTTGTTGAATCACGAATGCTTGCGATGAGATTCCCTTTATTAAGTCTCCCTGTAACAATACCAAGAAATAGTGCATACATCACAGAAACGGCTGATGCTTCTGTAGGTGTAAAGAGCCCAGTATATATTCCCCCGAGAACAATGATAGGGGCAAGTAGAACTGGCCCTCCCTTCTTTAAATAATCTATTCTATCTTTCCATGTATAATTTATTGGTTTATATCTATCCTCATTTCTCGTTTTGAAATAGATATAGGTCATAAATACAAGTGTTATAAAAATCCCTGGAATAATTCCTGCAATAAAGAGTTGCCCAACTGAGAGTTCGCATATCTCTCCAATCAATATGAATGATAGACTTGGTGGAATCAATATACCCAGAGTCCCTCCTGCAGCAACCGCTCCCATTGATATCCCTTTCTCATAATTTGCAGAAATCATTGCTGGAATTGTAACCAGGGCTATTGTTGCTGCATTTGCGACACTTGAACCTGTTATTGCGGCAAAAAGTGCACAACAAACAATAGTTGCCATCAGAAGATTTGCAGGTAAAAACCATAGCCAGCTTTTTGCTATATCAAATAAACCATCTGTCAATCGAGTTGAGGCAAAGAGTGAAGCACCCATGATAAATAGAGGAATCGCCTCAAGCGTAAATGAATCCACTGCCTTATATGCCTGGAATGCAACCTGCATCTGTGAAGAAAGGCCACTACCCAAGAGGACAAAAAGTCCAAAACTCCCAAGAACAGAAAGGACTAAAAATATAGGAGTCCCGGTTGCAAATAAAGTAAGCATTAAAATGATCAATCCAGGAACCTGTAAACTCCCTTTTTGAAAAAAGAGAAGAACCCCGATAAAAATAAGTATAATAGTAACAGGAATCAGGATTGAAGGCCTATCAAAGGGGTTTGGAGAACCTATTTTCTCTTCCTTACTCCCTTTTGATTTGATTATTAAGATAAACTTATTCACAGCATCCTTTATTAGTTGAAGCAGAAGAAAAAATGAACCTAAGGCAACTGGAATCTCAGTTATAAACATCGGGGTTTCAAGAATTGAGGTTGAGACCCGATTTTGTAGAATAGACTGATGAACCATCTTAATGGATGTATAGACGAGGATAATTGTAAAGGCTATTGACCAGAAATAGGTAATAAAATCAAGTCTCAATCTCGTTCTTTCAGATAAACGGGATACGATAACATCAACACATACGTGACCACCAATCTTCGTTACAAAGGCAGAACCCAAAAATGTTGTGGCAATTAGCATATAGATGGAATATTCTAAAACCCACTCAGTTGGGTGATTAAAAAAACCCCTGAGAATAATTTCATAAAATACAATAAAACCCATTGTTAGAATAATTATGGCACTTAGAATACCCCCAAGGTTTGACAATGCATCAATCCCTTTGCCTAAAATTGCAAAAGACCTTCGAATAGTCACCTACATCCCCCTATGCCTTATTAAAATGAGGGGCAGGCCTGGTTTTGGGCCTGCCATTTCGTTATTTCTTTCTTCTCTCCTTTTCTGCCAGGTCAAAAAGTGCCTTGCAATACTTACTCTTCTTTGCCCACTCATCAATAATTGGCTTTATCAGTTTTCGACAAACCTCAACTTCTTGAGAAGATGGGACAACAATCTCCACACCAAGTTTGATCAAATCTTCACGGGCTTTTGCTTCCTCCTTATCAATAACCTCTTTACGATATCTTTTCTCTATCTCCCTTCCTGTATCAAGCATTATCTTCTGGATATCAGGTGGAAGTTTATTCCATGAATTTAGATTGGCTGCAGTGTGACCGGAGGTGGTTGGACAATAGTAAAGTTCCCAAACATATTTTGCTACTTCGCCCCATTTCCGCTCCGACATACTCGTAAAACCACTTACCGCACCATCTATCGTTCCTCTCTGAAGTGCCTGATACACCTCGCCTGCACTTAGAAATACAGGTGTTGCTCCAAGTGCCTTTACTGCAAGGGCCATATTTCCTCCCATTGCCCTTATCTTAAGCCCCTTCATATCCTCATGCTTAACAATCTTCTTTTTATTAGTGATAGGCCCTGTTGTCTTTCCATAGGGCATAATAAATACTTCCTTCATATTATGTTCTCTCATTTCATCATCCATAATTTTAAATCCCCCATTATGATAAACCCTGTCGTAATGGTCCCAATCGTCCCAGACCATAGCGAAATCAAGAATATGAGTGGAAGGTGCTATACCTGCCAAAACATTGGCCATTGCCTGACCGAGGTCTACAGCCCCTGAAGAGAGAGCCCTATCAAGGTCCTTATCTGAATACAACTGTGCTGCAGGATATACCTCAATCTTTACACGATTGTTACTTCTTTGCTCTACCAGTCTTGCCCATTCTTCCATCATCTTTGTCATATAATGCTTTGCTGGAAAATTCCCAGCATACCTGAGGACAATAGGCTTTTCCTGGCCAAAGGTATTACAAATTGTAATGACCCCTACAAAAAGACCAATAAAAATCGCAAATAAAAATCTTTTTCTTAATGCTCCCATATCACTTACCTCCTTTTTAAAATTTTTTAAAAATTTTTTCTCTATTACCAAACCTTACGCACATGCCTGAGTCGCTCTTCCTCATTCTCTTTCTCCTCTTCCCTTAACCTCTTGATCTTCTCTTCTGAGTAACCGAGCAACCCTGATAATATCTCATGGCCATGCTGATTGAGGGTGGGAGGGGCAGTATATTCCTCCTCTGAAATACCTTCCATCTTTATTGGATTTCCTGCAAGTTTTATCTCTCCTCCAAGAGGGTGTTTTAAAGTCAAAATCATCTTCTGATGGAGAACCTGTGGATCAACCACTACCTCGTCAATACTCTTTATCAATCCTGCAGGGATATCCTCAGCCTCAAAAAGATTAACCCAATCCTCAGCCTCTGCCTTAGCAAGATGCTCTTCAATAATTCTGTTTAGTTCTTCTCTATTTCTATCCCTCCCTTCCCAATCCTTAAATCTCGGGTCATCAATCATCCAATCAGCCCCTATCACCCTTGCAATTCTTGGCCAGCTCGGTCCAATGGCAATATATCCCTTCTTTGTCTTATAAACCCCATATGGAACTGAAAATGCATGACCTGAATGGTCAAGTGGTTTTGGCACAATGCCTGTAAGAAAATACTGGCAGAAATGGTACGAGAGAAAGGAGATACATACATCCTGCATGGAAATGTCAATCTTTCTGCCCTTTCCTGTCCTCTCACGTTCATAAAGGGCTGAGAGTGCTCCGATGACAGCAAAAATCCCTCCTCCCATATCGCCTATTGGAGGACCCGGTCTCACAGGAACACCTCCTGGCTCTCCCGTTACACTCAATACTCCTGAGTGCCCTAAAATTGCAACATCAAAAGCAGGTCTATTTGCAAAAGGACCACTTGGTCCATATCCAGTTATCGAGACATAGATTATCTTTTCGTTTATTCCTTTAAGGGTATCATAATCAAATCCAAGCCTCTCCATTGAGCCAGGTCGAAAATTATTCCAGACGATATCGGAAATCCTGACAAGATCAAAGAATGTCTCCCTGCCCATTTTTGTGCTGAAATCCAGCGTGAGATTCTTTTTATTTCTATTCCACGATAGATAATGAAAACTTTCTCCCTTATAGTTTGGGCCTGCACGGAAACGACTTATCTCGCCATCTGGAGGCTCGATATGAATAACCTCTGCCCCGAGGTCTCCAAGTATCATTGCACCATAAGGGCCAGCAATAGCTCTTGAAATATCAAGCACTCTAACTCCTCGCAAAGGCCCCTTCATCTTAACCTCCCTTGTTAGTAAAAGTCACCATATTCATCAGTTTAGAGATATGATCAAGTGATTCTAAGCCATTTACAATCTCCATCACCTTTTCACTCTCCATTTGAGAAAGTGAAAAACGAGAGCAGTCAATAAACTTATCTCTCAATTCATGATCTGTCAATGGATTCTCAGGCTCCCCTTTTGGTATCTCAATCTTGTGTGAATATCTCTTCTTATTTTCAATTTCAACAACAACCTCCTGAGAGAGGCTCATCCTTTCTTTTATATATTCTTCAGGATATTCAAAATCAACTTTGGTTAAAAGGTTTTGAACCTCAGGATCATTCACCTTCTCATCAGTAAAGTCTTCAAGTAAAATCCTTCCCCGAATCAATGAAACCGCTATACAATAAGGGATACTGAACTTTCCTTCAGTGCCATTTCTTGGTCTATGAAATCTCGCTAATTTTGGATGATCAGGACTCGTTCTGCAAATAATCTTCGTAATCTTTGTATGATCAATACCGATAATTTCCTTTAAATAAAGGGATGCATCTATGCTCGAGTGAGTCGAACGGCAACACGGATATGGTTTTAGCGAAATCCCTGGTGAAATGATGTGCCATCTTTTCCCGAAATCATCCTCATCTTCAATCCCTTTTGATCTTCCACCACTAAAAATACTGCAAAAACCCGTCTCCCCTTCCATTATATTCTTGCTGGCAGTAAATCCACTCTGAGCTAAAAGCGAAGCTACTACACCATTTCTTGCAGCATTTCCAGCATGAAGGGGCTTTGTCATTGAACCGAAATTCTGGATGATGCCACTGGCAAGGGAACAGGCTATACCCATTGCGGTCTGAGTTTTTTCAAAGTCGAGTTTCAGCATATGGGCACATGCCATCGAAGCACCAATCGTACCAATAATAGCTGTTGGATGCCATCCAATTCTTGAACTGTAAAGACCAATTGCTTCACCCAATCGAGCCTCAATTTCAATGCCAATAATATAAGCAGTAAGAATTTCTCTGCCAGATGCATTAATTCTCTCACCCATTGATAAGACTGCAGGAAGGATCGGGACGGTGGGATGGAAATTATAGCCAACCTGGTTGGGAAATGTATCGTCGTAATCAAGGCAATGGCCTGAAGTCCCATTTACCCATGCTGAAAGCTCAGCAGAAGTTTTAAATCTTCCACAGATCACACCACTCTCCTCTGTTGCCATTGTCCTTCTAACCTGATCCGACAGTATCTTTGGTCCTAACTCTTTTGAACCTGCGATGGTCACACCTATCCAGTCAAGTATTGCCTTCTTTGCAATACTTATGGCCTTCTGAGGGATTCTATTATAATTAGTATTTGCTACAAAATCTGCTATCCTCTCTGAGAAACTCATTCAGGATCTCTCCAATAGATTTAATCTTAACAGAATGATTATCAGCGATTTATAAGGTCTTTCTTTCCCTTGCTATTTTTTCAACAGTCTCCACCACCTTATTAAGTGGTGTGCTAAACTGACATACCTCCGCTACACCATAACTTTTAAGGGCAGGAATATCCTTTTTGGGAATTACACCACCCATTACAACTGGAACATCTGTTAGACCCTTTTCTTTTAGCTTCTGAATAAGTTTCTGCGCTATGGGAAGATGTGCCCCTGATAAAATGCTTAATCCAATGATGTCCACATCCTCTTGAAGAGCAATCTGCACAATCTGATCCACTGTGCTGTGAAGCCCAGTGTAGATTACCTCCATTCCAGCATCCCTTAAGGCCATACTTACAATCTTTGCTCCCACATCGTGGCCGTCCAGCCCTGGTTTCCCTATTAAAATCCTTATCGGCCTCTTCTCGCTCATTATTTCCTCCGCTCTCTAAAATATGGATGGTTCCTTGAATTCACCAAAAACACCTCTTAACACTCCTGCAATCTCCCCAACCGTTGCATAGGTCTTAACTGCTTCCATAATTGGGGGAACGAGATTGACATTGCTTTCTGCAGCCTCCTTAATATCTTTCAGACATCTCTGCACTTTTGAATTATCACGCTCTTTTCTTATCCTGTTTAGTTTCTGAATCTGTCTTTCACTGATTGATGGGTCATATTCATGTAGTTTTACATCCCATTCTTCGACTTCGCTGATATATTTATTCGCCCCTACCCATACCTTTTCACCACTATCTATTTTTTTCTGCCTCTCATAGGCACCCTGCGCACAGATACGCTGAATAAGACCCTGCTCAATTGCCTTTACTGCTCCGCCTGCCTTCTCAACATCATCTAACACCTTCATGATTGCCCTTTCAAGCTCCATTGTAAGTCTTTCCAGATAATATGATCCACCCAGTGGATCAGCAACATCTCCAAGCCCTGCCTCTTCCATAAGAATCTGGACTGTCCTCATCTGAATGAGTTGAGCTTCAGGTGAGGGAATTGTATATGCCTCATCATAGCAACAGAGCCCTATCCCCTGAACACCTCCCAATATGCAACCCAGTGCAACTAATGTCTCCCTTATTATGTTATTTAGCGGTTCCTGCATGGTCAGCTCTTCCATCCCACCACCACCAAAAGATCTAAGCAACAGGGATCGTGGATTTTTTGCACCAAATCGTTCTTTTAGCAACCTTGCCCAAATCCTGCGTGCTGCCCTGTACTTTGCTGCCTCCTCAAAGAAGTTTAGTTTATTATGGAATGTAAAGGTGATGAAAGAGGCAACCTGATCTATATCCATTCCCCTCTCCAGTGCAGTCTGAATGTAGGCAGAGGCGATTGCAAAACCCCATCCTACCTCCTGCGCTGCATTTGCACCTGATGACCTTATATGTCCTGCAGCTACACTGACTGGGCTTGCCTTTGGAACCTCCTTTGCACAATATTCGATCACATCAACCGTTACTCTAAGGCCATGTTTTGGAGGAAATATCCATGCACCCCGAACCACATATTCCTTCAATATATCATTCTGTGTCACAATACTTATTTGATCCTTACTGACCCCCTGCTTTTCAGCCACGGCTATATACATTGAGAGCAGGATTGGAGCCAGTGCATTTATCGTGATATTGGTGCTGACCTTACTGAGGTCTATCCCTTTTAAGACATCCTCCATATCCTGAAGTGTATCAATAGCGACACCTATTCTTCCTACCTCATCTTCTGCCCGGGGGTCATCAGAATCCAGACCCAGCTGGGTTGGTAGGTCAAGGGCTATACTCATTGTTGTCATTCCTCGATCAAAGAGATACCTTAGTCGCGCATTTGTATCCTCACCACTTAAAAAACCTGAATATACCCTGAAGAGAGGAGGCCTTGATCGATACATCAGAGGAAACGTTCCTCTTATATAAGGGTAATTTCCAGGGTCTCCAATATCCTTTTCATAATCGATATCTGATAAATCCTCGGATTTATAAAAGGGTTTTAGCTCCATCCCCCAGTCAAACATATATCTCTTGGAATCCTTTTTTCCTTCATTCATCTTCTCACCCCTTCTTAGATGTTTTCATTTAAAAATTATTGCGAAAGGAGAATAGTCATTTCAGGACTTTTTCAGAGCTCTCGAAAAATCTTCTTGACAGAGTCTTTTTTACCATACAAAAAAATCGGTGTCAAATACTTGAGCAATTCTTTTCAATATCCAACTTATCCTCCTCATGATTCAAGGAGAAATCTTAAACTTGGAAATTCATTTCTCCCGCTTTACAATACCTATCACATTGGGAATAGAACGGGCAACCTTTGAAAAATTTTCTTCCTTGGAAATTGTCTCATGAGAACCGATTTTTTCAAATTCGATTCCATTTGCCGAAAAATACAAAGAGGCTTCAGGACCGCCTTCCAGATACATGGCATTGTATAGCGAGATGGGTAGGGATAATAAAATATTTGTAAGGTCGTGGACAGAAATAGGAGATTCTGCAAAGATGAATAGTCCGTTTCCTTTCCTGTCTATACCAAATGCGGAAATACTCCACTTCTTCTCCTGTCTCTGCCAGACATTCTCCTGTCGGCAACTTGTCATTCTAATGCCTTGAATAACTGTATTATATCTATCCTTGAGTTTTTCAAAATCCTGACATTTCATATCTATGATCTGGACCTCTGGAAGTGATTCATCTATCGGATTAAATGCAAGGAGGGCCTTATATCGGGTATTTAACCTTGGATTATTTATATGACTGAAATTCCTCATGTAGCCAACATTTTTTATCCCGTCCTTCTGATACATCCCTGCGTTGATTGCTGAAATGAGATTGTATCTTTGACACCATTTTCTTACTGGCATCCTTATATTACCTCTCTCGGAGGCACATAAAAGTTTAAAAGAGTAATATCCTGGATCAATCCTTATAATGGTAATATCATGTGCTACGAACTCACCAAGAAACAATCCATCATCGACCCTTCTCCAGAGATCACCCTGTACAAACAAAGAGGGTGGAGAAAGAAAAATCCCTATGGCTAAAAAAATTATGAAAAGGATCGAAAATCTAAAATTCATTATTTTATTATTATACATAACTTAACCATTTCAGACAATATAGCCTTACAGTGTATTGAGCTAAAGGGTATGGATGATTTTTGGCCATGCTTTATTTTCGAAAAAACTCAGGAAACCTCAGGAATATGCTGAAAAAATGAGGAAAAGTTCTAATGAGCTTGTTATGATAGTTATCTGTTTCTATTACAAACTAAATTTTTCTTTTAAAAATTATCTAATTTTCTATAGAAAACTTTAATTACCATTTTTATTCAAAAAAGAGCTCTCCGGACTCATAATCATAGACAAATAGCTCTGCATATCTCCCCCAATCGATGGCTATTTCAAGCTGAGACCAGGCTTCATCCTTGGTAAAGTGATTTCCAAGAATTTCGATAAAGAATTCTTCAGAAATTCTATGCTTTTTGGTAGATTGGAGGGTCTGAACAATTTGTTTTATTAATTGGACATTGCTTAAGGCTGCTTCTCTAAAAACTTCTTTCTTTCTAAGTGTATCGGCTTCAGAAAATTCAGCTCCTTTTTCAGAGAGGATAAAATCTCCTTCCTTTATTATTCCAAATCCCAAAATCACAGAGGCATCTATCAGAGGAAAGATATCATCCACCTCCATTCCCAGGTCAGAGGCGAGAATAGAAATATCAACTTCTTTCCCTTTATCATGAACCAGTTCTATCAAACCCGCAATTGCTCCAACCTTAGAATGGGGAAGAAATTGGTATCGTTCCATTTTGAGAAGGAAAGGAATCTCTTCCGGAGGTTTTGTAAGAATGGTATAAATCTCATCCATAATAAATTTAAAATTTCTTGAATTCTTATCTCTCATATGGGGAAGATCTATGGGTAGATTCGACTTTATCCGCCCTGGATTATGACTCAAAATGATTGCTCTATCTGACATGAAAACCGCCTCTTCAATATTATGTGTAACAAAAATGATTGATTTAATCGGCAACTTCTTTTCTGCCCATAATGTGATAAGCTCTCCCCTCAGGTTTTCAGCCGTAAGGACATCCAGAGAGGAGAAAGGCTCGTCCATAAAAAGAATCTCGGGTTCGATAACAAGGGCTCGAGCAATACCAACACGTTGTCGCATTTCCCCCGGAGAGTTCTCTCGGATAAGCCTTTTCAAAACCATCCAATCCCACCAGGTCAATCGCTTTTAAACACCTCTCTTCTGACTCGTTTTCTGGAATTTTGAATGATTTTAAACCCAATTCCACATTTTCAAAAACAGTAAGCCATGGGAAAAGTGCAAAACTTTGAAAAACAACTCCAATCCTTGGGTTAGATATTGATTTCAAAGGAATACCATGATAAAAGACCTCTCCTCTGGATGGAGAAGCAAGTCCTGCCATAATTCTAAGGAGGGTTGATTTCCCAGCCCCTGAGGGCCCAAGGATAGAAACAAATTCGGCCTCTTTAATCTTTAGATTTATGTCTTCAAGAACAGAAAGTTCTTCTCTCCCCCTCATGGGAAAGGATTTTGTAATATTTTGAGCCTCAAGGAGAATTTCTGACATGGATTTCTCCTTTAATCAAGCCTGTATTTCTCTCTGGCGAGGGCAAATAATCTTTTCCATAGTAATCGGTTGATGCTTATTACAATAATTGCCATCACTACTGTACTCAGGAGTAAAAGCCCAAAATTACCGTTTTCTGTAGATTCACTGATAAGGCTTCCAAGCCCCATGGTTTTTAGTGTTTCTCCACCAAATGTAACATATTCGGATACAATCGTGGCATTCCATGCTCCTCCAGTTGCAGTGATAAAACCTGTCACCAGATAAGGGAAGATACCTGGAATAATCAGGGTTCGCCACTTCCTGATTCCTTTTAGCCCGTAGACCTTCGCTATCTCCTTTAAATCTTGCGGAAGAGCAGATGCTCCTGCAATGGCATTAAAAAGAATATACCACTGGGTTCCAAGAAGCATCAGCAATATTGAGCCAAGGGAAATCCCTCCACCAAATTTGATCAGAAAGAGGAGAACGACAGGAAAGATGGCAGTTGCTGGAACGGAGGCCATTATCTGGACAATGGGCTGAATAATCCTTGAAGCTTTAGGATTCATACCTATGTAAACTCCTAATGGAACTGTCCATAAAGCGGCAAGAATAATTGCAACAGATGTCCTGATGAGTGAATAAATTGAAGCCTTAAGGATAGTAAAATAGATTTCTCCACTTAGGTTTAAAAATAGAAGGATTGCCTTTAATAGAGCCCAGGACAGGAAAAGAAGGCTAAAAAGAGAAAATCCATAAGTAATGATTTTACCAATTTTTGTAAGTCTTTTTTTTCTATGGAAACCTATTTCACTATAAAGACTCTCTACCTTCTTTAGAAGGCTTGACCCCAAATTAATTATTTTTTCGATTAAAGTCGATTTTCTAATAAGATCAAGTACAATTGACTCTCTTTCAATTTCAGATTGAATCATTTCGATTCTAAATTTTTGTGACCAGGCAACCAAGGGACGCCAGATCAGAATATCAATAATAATGATAAGGAGAATCATTGTTGCAATTCCATATATTACATGCTCCATATCCCCCTTATTGGCTGCGGTTTGGATATATGAACCAATACCAGGAAGTCTGAAATCTCGATCCTTTAAAACAAACATTTCACATGCCATTAAGAAGAACCAACCTCCCGCTACAGACATCATACTATTTCATATCAGCCCAATAGCACTGAATGGTATATCAAGTTTCAAAAACTTCGTAAATCGGGTAAGATTAAATACTTTTGTCACCTCAATAAGTTCTCCTGGAATAGTATTGATTGAATTATAATAACTGAATGCCATATTCCAGACCTGACCAGTAAATATAAGAAAGATCGAAGCCAATTCAACCCCAAGCCTCCTATTGGGGAAAAGGGTGATCATGGCTAAAACTACCCCGGGGAGAAAGGACAAAACAGGTATGGATTGTAAAACATCAAGCAAAGGAACCATCACTCTTTCATGGGTTTTACTTCGATTGGCAACGTATCCATACCAAATAGAAAAAAATAAGAGAGAGAAGGTAGGCAAACCCTATTCTGACGATGGAGTTTGCAGAGTAAAAAGGAAGGTATCTTAGGCTCAAATGGATCTCAACAGAGGGTTGCATCTCCACACGCCACCCCGAAGCAATATAAACAACAAGAGAAAGAACACTTAGAATGAAAGAGAATATCAAAAGGTCTATCCACTTAAACTTAGAAGGGGAAGGAGGGATGGAATAAGCTGTTTTTATCATCACGTTCGGCTGATTAAAAAGGATGTAAAAGAAAAGTTGGCTTTAATTTATTAAATTGCTCAAATATAAATGATAAAAATTAAATTTGTCAAAACTTTCTTCAGATAATTTTTTGAAAATGAAAAAGTATTTTCGGAAAATTCTTTGATAACTCGAGAACAGAGATAATTTAAATTAAAATGTTTTTGGGTCGTGCGTAAAATAGATGATGTTAAATGGCTCCTTTTGCCTCATACGAAGGTAAAGATAGTCCTTCATTGGATTTGGTCATGCTTCAATCCAGAAGCAGGATTTTTTAGTGCCAGAAATAAATTTTAATTAATACCTGCAAATGTCTTGTATTGTTTCACCTCATCGATTTATCTATTATCT
>JBBITW010000067.1:0-17410 GCA_037440525.1 Deltaproteobacteria bacterium | reverse complement strand
AATTTGACAAAAAGGAGAGTTAGAATGGATAGAGAAAAGTCAGTTCTCATTGTGGTCGATGTTCAGGATGGGCTTCTCAATGCAATGGACCAGAGGAAGGTAAGAAATTTGATTCGAAATATAAAGCTCCTCATAACCTTTGCAAAGGAGATGAGAATCCCCATCATTGTAACAGAACAATACCCGAAAGGTCTTGGCAATACAACCCATGAGATTAAGAAGGAATTAGAAGATATTTTACCAATTGAGAAACTTGCATTTAGCTGTTGCAAAGTGGAGGCATTCAATAAAGAATTGGATTCCACTAAGAGGAAACAGATTATACTCTCAGGCATCGAAACACATGTTTGCATTCTTCAAACAGGTATTGACCTCCTGATGAATGGTTACGAGGTTGAGGTTTTGGCTGATGCTGTCTGTTCGAGAAGAGAACTCGACTGGAAGACAGGTCTGAGATATCTGGAAAGAAAAGGGGCAATGATCTCCACAACTGAGATCGCCACCTTCCAACTATTGAAGGAGGCCGGAACAGAAGAATTCAGGAGATTGTCAAAACTTTTTAGGATCTGAAAGAATATTATTTAATCGGAATTAAAATAAAGGAAAACCTTGTCGAAAATTCGGTAAAATTGTCGAATTTAGTATTATATTGAAATAAAAGAAAAAAATCGATTTAAAATGATTGGACTCGACAAATCCTTCCTAATCCCCTTTTAATTACCTTAGGATTTATAAGTTTTCTTTGATCATTGTGAGTCTATTAAAAAATCAACCCAATTAATTGAAATTAAAGGAAATATTAGCCTTTGCCAAACTTAGAAATAAAAAAATATTATCTTCGAGTGTAATTGGTATGGGCTTTGCTTTATTAAAAATTAAAATTAATTTTGAAAGGAGGTGAAAAAGATGAGAAAGGCGATAATCATTATATCAATCCTTGCCTTTATCCTATCAGGATTAACATACGTTTATGCACAGGGATATGGTTTTACTCCAAGGCATAGAGGTATGTTCCAGCAGGAGACATTCGGGCCAAGGAAGGAGACTTCTTTAAATCCTGAGCAAAAGGCAAAATATCAGGAGTTGCTCCAGAAGTTCAATGAGGAAACAGCTCAACTTAGAGGGTCGATCTTAAGTAAAAGATTGGAGCTTCGGACCCTCTGGTCAAACCCTAATTCAGAAGATAAAGCCATCATTGAAAAGGAGAAGGAATTGAGAGATCTCCAAAATGAGCTGGGCAATAAACTACTGCAATTTAGGTTAGAGATTAGGAAGATACTTACACCTGAACAGATTAGAGAATCATGGATGGGTATAGGAAAAGGCTTTGGTCATGGTCATGGTCCTGGTCCTGGATATGGAAGGGGATGCGGTTTATAAATCAATCCCTGAGATTTCTGAAGAAATCCTGAAAGACTTGGGAGGTAGGAATAGAAGGGGATGGATAAATTCCTTCCCCTTCTATTATTTTTGACTTTTAGAATCTAATTCGATATGCTTATATTAGAAGGTGATTAAGTTCTATCAGATTCGATTCAAAGCAACAGGAATAATAACTATGAAATTTAAAATAATAATTCTTTTCTATCTCATTTCAATATTTATTGTAACTCATTCTTTTTCACAGCCATCAGATATGAAGCACCATTCCGCAACGGGAATGATGCATTTTAGAAGAGAAGCCCGATGCCAAAGGGCATTTGAGTTGAATCTCTCCACGGAACAGATGAAGAAACTAAAGCTTATTCAACAAACCTATTTTCGCGAAACCCAACCCTTGAGGAACGAGCTCTTCACAAAAAGGTTTGAAATTCGAGAAATCCTTACCAACCCAACAATCAATACAGAATCTATTCGTCCAAGATACTTTGAGATAACTGAAATTTATTCTAAGTTAGAGGAAAAGGCCATCGAATACCTGATCAATATAAGGAATATCCTTACAGAGGAACAGATAAGAAACTGGTGCCCTGAGAAGGAGTT
The DNA here is from genome assembly GCA_037440525.1 of Deltaproteobacteria bacterium. Taxonomy (GTDB): domain Bacteria; phylum Desulfobacterota; class BSN033; order BSN033; family UBA1163; genus JBBITW01. The sequence goes on along the minus strand of JBBITW010000067.1, from coordinate 15,427 downwards.
TCCACTATATCAGATGATGCTCCATGGCCACAGGGCCATAGGGCCAATAAAACCCCTACCCCCTGAGGAATGAGGAGGTCAATACCTCATTGATAGATAAAAGCAAAAAAGAGAGAATCTTTTCTCCCCTTTATCTCGCAATCTTCTCAGGTATTATTCTGACTGTCCTTATAGTTAATGGAATGCTGGAGATAAGCCGTACGAAAAACGGATTCTATAGATTACTGGAAAGGGAGGCCTTGGCCCTGATTCAGCATTTTGAAAAGAATATTCAGGATACTATCTCATCATTGGAATCGATAGAAAGGGAGTCAGGTAGGTTACAATCCATTGCCTCAACCTCTGAAATATTTTTAGGGATTGAGGAATCACTGGCTGAATATCTCTTAGATGTTATTCACAGGGTAGACAGGGTGGATGGCGAAAAACCCATGGGTCCTTCTGAACTCCAGGCCTTTGTGGAACAGTTCTTAATTTCTTCTATTGAAATTTATGATGATCGAGGAAATCTCTTGAGGGGATGGCCACAAACATCTCTCTCAAGTAAAAGAGGATCCCTTTTAAAAGAAATCATTACCCGCAATCGTTCCACTGTCATAGACCTCTTTGACAAACCCCTTTTAGAAGATCACTGGTTCTCCATAGGAATCCGAAGGAAGACGGCTCCTGGAATAATTCTATTATCTCTAAATGGGGAACAGGTTAAAATACTTCTCCGTCAATTACTCATCCAAAGGGCAATATCGGATGTCAGCCTGCGAGAAGGAATCCTTTTTATCTCTATTCAGGACATTAATCTCAATTATCTCGCCCATACAAACCCATATTATATTGGGAAGAAGGAAGATGATCCTTTTTTAAAAGATTCATTTAAAAATAAAAAAAAACTCTCACGTCTATATCGCCCGAAAGGAAATGAAGAGGTCTTCGAAGTAGTCAAATCCATCTATTTAAAAGACAAACCCATATGTTTGATCAGAATAGGATATTCACCTGATGAGATCAACAGATTGCTTGATCAGGTTAAAAAGAATGTAGCCCTATCCATATTTTTTCTTCTTCTCCTCGGTCTCCTTGGAACAATTCTCGTTTGGGTTAATCAAAATCGACATCTTAGGAGGATGAAGGAGATGGAAGACCGTATACGTCGGGCTGAAAGACTCTCCTCCCTCGGCCATTTAGCAGCAGGTGTTGCTCATGAGATTCGAAATCCGCTAAATGCTATGGGCCTCGGTTTACAAAGATTGAAGAAGGAGTTTATCCCTGATGATCAATCAAAAAGGGAGGAATATATTTCCTTCACAGAAGTCATCCTCAAGGAGACAAGAAGGATCAATGATATTATTGAGCAATTTCTTAACCTTGCAAGACCTTTTGAACTTCGCCTGAGAGATGCGTCACTTAGTGACCTTCTAAATCATCTTATCACCCTATTTCACGAAGAAGCCTCTTCGAGAGGTATTGATATCAAATTAAAGTTGAATTCAGAGATCCCTCCAATTAAAATGGATTATGAAAAGTTAATGCAATCCTTTATCAATATTATAAAGAATGGGATTGAGGCAATGGAAAAAGGAGGGGTTCTCCAGATAGAAGCCCAATCTTTTAAGGACTATTTAGAAGTGACATTTTCAGATTCTGGCTCCGGGATATCCCAAGATCAAATGGAAAAGATATTTAATTATTATTACACAACAAAGGAGAAAGGTGTTGGTCTGGGACTCCCCATTTCCCACCGTATTATTGAGGCCCATGGTGGAGAGATGAAGATAGAAAGCAAGTCAGGATATGGAACAAAAGTTACTGTCAGACTGCCAATTTGAGAGCTATGAAAAAGTCATGAAATGACTGGGGAGGAGGGTTCCAAATTTTTCACCTCCCTCCCCCAGTCTAAAAGTCATTATTTAATGCTTTTTTAGATGTCTCAATTTGAAAATAACCCTTTCTAAGGAATCGATATGGAAAAGGCAAAAATACTGATAGCTGAGGATGAGGAGAGTCAGAGAAAACTCCTCGAGGGCTTTCTCAAAAAGGAAGGCTTTTCAGTGGATGCGGTAGCAAGTGGAAAAGAAGCAATTGAAAAGCTTAAAGGGGATTTTTATGACATCGCACTTATAGATTATCGTATGCCAGAACTTGATGGTCTGGAGACATTAAAACGGATAAGAGGCCTTTTCCCTGATATTCCTGTGGTGATGATGACTGCATATGGAACAGTTGAAACAGCTGTAGCTTCTATGAAAGAAGGGGCTGTGGATTATCTTACCAAACCAATCGATCTTGATGAGCTACTTCTGATTTTTCAAAAGGTTCTTGAAAGATCAAACCTCATTAAAGAGAACAGGGAGTTAAAGGCAAAACTTCAGGAACGTTATCAATTTAGTAATATCATCTATGGAAGTCCAAAGATGGAGGAGGTCATGGGGCTTGTTGCACGAATCGCACCCAGTCAAGCCACTGTCCTTATCAGAGGTGAACGCGGAACTGGAAAGGAATTGATTGCCAATGCCATCCACTACGCAAGCCCACGCTCGGAAAAACATTTTATCAAGGTAAGTTGCTCAGCTATACCAGAAAACCTCCTCGAAAGTGAACTCTTCGGCCATGAAAAGGGTGCCTTCACAGGAGCAATCCAGAGAAGAATTGGCAGATTTGAAGAAGCAGATGGTGGAACCATTTTCCTCGATGAGATTGGAGAACTATCCCCTGCTATCCAGGTAAAACTCTTAAGGATATTGCAGGAAAAGGAGTTCCAGCGGCTGGGCTCTAACACCAATATAAGGACAGATGTGCGGGTCATTGCTGCTACCCATCGTAACCTCGAAGAGGAGATGAAGAATGGCAACTTCAGGGAAGATCTCTACTATCGCCTGAATGTAATCTCCATCTCCCTTCCTCCCCTAAGAGAGAGGAGGGAAGATATACCACTTCTCATTGACTACTTTCTGAAGAGGTTTTCAGAAAAGAACAGGAAAAATATAATAGATATTTCCAGGGAGGCAAGGGCATTATTGCTTCGCTATCCTTACCCTGGGAATATTCGGGAACTTGAAAACATTATTGAAAGGGCTGTGGTGCTCTGCCAGGGAGAAATCATAAAAACACAAGACCTCCCTTTTCACCTTCGGGAAGAAAAAAATGAAGGAAAATTGGAGATTCTTCCAAAGGGGAAAAGCCTACCAGAATCCCTCGAAGAGATCGAAAAGGAACTGATTCTCCAGGCACTTCGTCAGCATCATGGTATACAGACAAAGGCTGCTCAAAGCCTTGGTATAAGTGAAAGGGTTCTTAGATATAAGATGAAAAAATATGAAATTCAGTTATAATAGTTTAATCCAAAAAAGATTCACTTAAATCTAAATTGAGAGATTGTAGATTGTCATTTCGAGGCTAAGCTGAAGAAATCTCTTTCAAATTGTCATTCCGAGCGAAGCGAGGAATCTATGATATTTCCACGCCTTCAGCTCGCAATGACTGATAAATAAATACTTTTAGTAAAAAATCGCTCGATTTAGGTTAAATCTATTTCCTGAGGGGAGTGAAATGACATATTACAGATATAGATTCTCATTCGGATATGGCCTTACACCTGTAATAAAAAAATTGATCATCATCATGGTCGCAGTCTTTCTTCTTCAAATGCTTGTAAGCAGATGGATAAATGTCTATCTTGGACTCGTCCCGATTCTTGTCTGGAAAAAATACTTTCTCTGGCAACTTTTTACATATATATTCCTCCACGGAGGTATATCCCATATACTATTCAACCTTTTAGCACTTTGGATGTTTGGGGGAGATCTGGAAAATTATTGGGGATCGAAGAAATTTTTAAAATATTTCTTTTTCTGCGGGATAGGTGCTGGTATCTCTACAGTGGTTTTAACTCCAAACCAGTTCATACCCATAATTGGTGCTTCTGGAGCAATCTATGGTATCCTACTCGCTTTTGGCTGGCTTTTCCCAAACCGTCTCATATATATCTATTTTCTATTTCCCATCCCTGCAAAATATATGGTAATAATTTTTGGCCTCATAGAACTCTTCTCCTCCATTGAGGGAACGGGAGGAGGAATCGCTCATCTTACCCATTTGGGTGGACTGATTTTTGGTCTTTTATATATGGCTTACCCTGCCATCAGAGGAAAGATTCGCCGCGAATATTACAAAAAAAAGTGGCATCAAAATGGATCCGATAGGGATTATTATCATTGATCTTTCAAAGAGATCCTAAAATTAAAAACCTGCAATTGAAGGCTGAAAATGCTATTCTTATTGGAACGAGTGGCTATAACTATCCCCACTGGTGGAATGGTGTCTTTTATCCAGAAGATCTGCCACAGAAAAAATGGCTTGAATTCTATGCAAAATATTTTGATACGGTAGAGCTAAATGTCACATTCTATCGTTTACCTAAGAAAGAGACCTTTGAAGGATGGTATAAGAGAACGCCAGAAAAATTTTCATTCTCTGTAAAGGGGAGCCGGTTTATAACCCATATCAAAAGGCTCAGGGATTGCAGGGAACCACTATCACTATTCTTGGAGCGTGCATCACCTTTAAAGGAAAAATTGGGGGTTATACTTTGGCAACTTCCTCCACGATTCGAATTTCATAAGGAGAGGTTAGAAGAATTCTGTGTCCTATTATCAACACTTCCGCATTCTAAGGCTCTTCGCCATAGCTTTGAATTTAGAGATGAATCCTGGTTCTCCGAAGCTTCGTTTCAGATATTGAGAGAATTTAATTATTCCCTCTGTATTGCCCATGGTTCAGGACTACCCTTTATTGAGAGGATTACTTCCAGAACCGTTTATATCCGTCTTCACGGAGGTGAGGTTCTATATGGCTCTAATTATTCTGATAATGAGTTAAAGGAATGGGCAAAAAAGATAAAGGATTGGCAGTCAAAGGGTAAAGATATCTTTGTCTATTTCAACAATGATGCCTTCGGTTTCGCTGTAAAAAATGCCCTTACATTAAAGAAGATGGTCTTGAACGGGGTCTCTGAAAAATAAAACCCCTTAAAAGAATTACCTACAACCCCCTTAATAATGCTGACTTCATAAATAACCATAATGAAATGATAGTTAGACCAGCGATCATCAGGTAAAGGGTCAAAAGATTTGAATATGCAAGGATTGATGTAGCCATCAAAGGACCTATGGCCATACCCACAAATCTTGCAGAATTGAGAAACCCTATCATTCCTCCCCCTATGTCCTTAGCAAATAAGGAGATAGTGAGTGGAAAGAGCGGAGCGATTAAACCTGTTTGAATCATTCTTATAATCATCAGACTAAAAACGCCTCTACTAAGGATTAGTAAAACCTGAGCGAGTGAAGCCAGAATACATGCAATTGTAATCACCCTCCTTACACCAACCTTGGAGGCGATTTGGCTGAGAATGTAATTGCCGAAGAGTGCTGTAACAGTGTAGGACATAATTATTAGGCCTGCAGAATTAAGTGCAATACCTCCTCTTAACCCGAAGCCCTCCAAAATCTTCGGAAGTATACTTGGAAGGAATGCCAGATGAATGGTAATCATTAAACTCAACACCCACGCAAACAAAAGAATCTTTTTATAACCTCCGTCCTTATGAACATCTCTTTCCCTTCGCGGAATATCCTTCACATATATGTGGCAAAAAACAAGAAAGATAGATACAACAATAAAAATGAGTATAAATGCGGCTCTATAGCCAAAGAGGGAGGCAACATAAGCCCCAACAGGAGGACCTATCAATTGACCTGCGGTCATGGAATTTTGATATAAACTTAAATCTTTATGTATCCTCTCCTTTTGTGAGATGGACGAAATGATGACAAGTCCAATTGTAGATACCCCTCCGAGAGAACCCTGTATAATCCTTAAAAATAACAAAAGATATAGGTTCTCTGTAAAACCCATTATTAAAAAGAGAATCCCGTTGCAGAGCATGCCTCTTTCAAAAAGTAGCTTAGGGCTGATTTTCGCTGTAAGGCTCCCCCAGAATGAAGAGGTCAGACCTGCCATAACATGGCCAGAACCCAGTATGATCCCTATCCAGATCATCGTCTCTTTCGGGCCAAATTTACTAATCTGCGTTATATAGAATGGCATGAAAGGCAAAACACAACTGAAAGAAAATGCCACACCAAATTGTGAAATAGCTACAAAAAAGACACTTTTATTTTCGATCTTAAATCCCACTTTAAACTTTCCTGTTTTTTAAACACTCGCACCTTGAAGGGTGCGGCTACATTATAAAAAATCGCACAATTTGGGGAATAATTAGTTTATTGTAATGCATCACTGAAGCGGGGAATTTAGTGATCTGGCAGGGATGTCTGAGAAAATCTTATAGCGGTAACCTTATCATGCCCCTTAAATTAAGAAAAGATGAACGAAAGAAATAAAGGCCAGCTATATCAGTCACTTGGTTACCCTTAACAAAAAAATTTAAATCGTCCGCTTGATAAGATTTTCGAGGATATTCCTGCCAGATCTTTTAATTTAGCCCCGTTTAAGTGACGGGTTACAGTTTATTTATAACCTATTTTTATTCTTTTAAAAATATCAACCTTTCTACCTATTATAATAACCGCATCTTGTGCCTTCCCTTATTTTAAATTCTATAGATTCCTCGCTTTGCTCGGAATGACAAACATGGCATATACCTCATTGTGACACAGCCTCGAGGAGAGGAGATTAAGGTGTGGGGAGATCTCTGAAAAAGTATTAAAAACTATTCTTATAGACTGGGGAGGTGGGGTGGAAAAGCATTCGAAGGGTTTGGAACCCTACCTCCCCAGTCATTTCAGGACTTTTCCAGAGCTCTCGAGGGTGATATTTGACATGAATCATATCTTTTTGTAATAATATATATAAAATTATAAATGACGCTAGGGGAGCTCATTTGGGCTGAGAGTCCTCATCCAATATAAGATGGGGAGACCCTCTGAACCTGTTTGGGTAATTCCAGCGAAGGGAAGCGGAGAAAAGGAAGCCGTAATGCCTTTTATGGAATTACGGTTTTTATTTTTAAAACTGTTTAATAAACTATGAAAACAGATTCGATAAAGAGGATACTTACAATTGCTGGATCGGACTCTGGAGGAGGGGCAGGGATTCAAGCAGATTTAAAAACCATTACCCTTCTTGGAGGTTATGGAATGAGTGTGATTACCTCCCTCACAGCCCAGAATACTCTGGGTATCCAGGCCATCAATGAGATTCCAGCAAGCTTTGTTGCAAAACAGATTGACTCTGTCCTTTCCGATATCGGAGTAGATGCTATAAAGACAGGTATGCTTCTTGATAGTGAGATTATAGATATTATCGCCAAAAAGATAAGACAATACAGGGTAAAAAGATTGGTCATCGATCCAGTTATGATTTCCAAAGATGGTGTCTCCCTTCTTAAGAACGATGCACGAGAGGCTATGATCAAGAGGTTGATTCCCCTCTCAACGGTTGTTACCCCGAACCTCATAGAGGCCTCTCTCCTTACAGGAATAGAAGTTTATTCCATAGAGGAGATGAAAAAAGCGGCTCGCCTTATCTATCGGATGGGAGCAAAGAATGTGGTGATAAAAGGAGGTCACCTCAAGGGAGATGCCATCGATCTTATCTACGATGGAAATAAATACGATTTGATTGGAGGAGAAAGGATTCCATCAAATAATAGCCACGGAACAGGTTGCACCTTTGCCTCAGCCATAGCAACCCTTTTGGCAAAAGGTGAAACCATCTATGATGCGGTTAGAAAGGCAAAATCCTTTGTTTCACTCGCAATTAAATTCGGCCTTGATATTGGGAAAGGTATAGGTCCTGTTAATCCTTATGTTTATATCTCAAGGGAGATGGAAAGGATCCATATCATTGAGGAGCTGAAGAAGGCTATAGATATTCTAAGGAATAAAAGGATCGGGCATCTCATTCCCGAAGTCTCTTCAAACTTTGGCTATGCCCTTTCTTATGCTGAGGGAATCGAGGACGTAGCATCATTTCCCGGAAGGATTGCCCGTCTTAAGGATTCCATCATAAATTTCTGTGATCCTGAGTTTGGTTCCTCAAGACATATAGCCAGTATCATCCTCACGGTTATGAGATTTGATCCAGAGTATCGATCTGCCATGAATATTAGATACTCCAGGGAGAATGTTTTAAAGTTAAGGAAAGCAGGTTTAACTGGAGGATACTTCGATCGAAGGCTCGAGCCTAAAAGGATCAAACATAAGGAGGGCTCTTCACTTGAATGGGGTGTAGAAGAGGTCCTTAAAAAGATGACTAACATACCTGATTTCATTTATGACAGGGGAGATTTAGGCAAAGAACCCATGATACGAGTAATCGGAAGAAATCCGATGGAGGTTACTAAAAAGATACTATGCCTCATAAATTAACGATCCCTTCGGGGAAGAATTATAAAATATATTAAAACCCTGAAGGCATATTTAGAAGGATGGTGATTTTATGACACAGAAGATAGAGGCCGAGAAAGGATTAATCACCGAAGAGATGAAGTGGATTTCAAAGGAGGAGGAAATCCCTGTAGAACTTCTTCGTGAAAGGGTTGCCTCTGGCAGGGTAGTCATACCCATGAACAGAAATCATAAAGGGATAAGACCTGTTGGAATTGGAGAAGGCCTCAGGGTAAAGGTTAATACAAACATCGGGACCTCTTCTGATCACATTGATCTGGAGGAGGAGATTAAAAAGCTTGATGTCTCAATTCAGGCCGGGACAGATACTGTGATGGATTTAAGCACCGGTGGGGATATAGATTCGATACGTAGAGAGATTATTCGACACTCCTCCATTCCTCTGGGGACAGTGCCTATATACGAGGCAGCAATAAAGGCTGTTAAAAAAAGAAAGGCCCTTTCGGAAATGACTGTAGATGATATCTTTGAGGTGATTGAACGGCAGGCAGAGGAGGGCGTTGATTTCATGACGATCCATTGCGGGGTTACAAGAAGTTCTCTCGAGAGATTAAAAAGAGGAAGAAGGATTATGGGTGTTGTAAGTAGGGGTGGTTCTTTTCTTATCGAATGGATGATCTACAACGGAAGAGAGAATCCACTATATGAGTATTATGAAAGAGTTCTGGAGATTGCAAAGAGTTATGATGTCACTTTGAGTTTGGGAGACGGATTAAGACCGGGATGCCTTGCTGATGCAACAGATAGGGCTCAGGTGGAGGAGACCATCCTCCTCGGTGAGCTTACAGAGCGGGCATGGTCAGAGGGGGTTCAGGTAATGATTGAAGGACCTGGCCATGTGCCCATTGATCAGATTGAAGCGAATGTTATTTTACAGAAGAGATTGTGCAGGGGAGCCCCATTCTATGTACTTGGACCATTGGTAACGGATATAGCTCCGGGATATGATCATATCTCCTGTGCAATAGGTGGTGCAATAGCAGGTAAGGCCGGGGCAGATTTTCTATGCTATGTCACACCTTCAGAACATCTTAAGCTTCCATCTATTGAGGATGTAAGAGAAGGTGTGATCGCAACAAAAATTGCAGGCCATGCCGCAGATATTGCAAGGGGTAATAAGAAGGCTATCCTGCGAGATATAGAAATGTCAAAGGCTCGAAAGGCCTTTGATTGGGAGAAGCAGATTGCCCTCTCTATCGATCCCCAAAAGACAAGACGCTACCACGAAGAGGGAAAGTCAAGTAAGGGAGATGTCTGCACAATGTGTGGAGAATTCTGTTCCATGAAGAGGTTAAAAGATTTCTTTGATAATAATCCAGACTAATATTCATTAGAGTTCTGAAAAAGTCATTGAAAGACTGGGGAGGTAGGGTTCCAAACCCTTCGAATGCGGGCACCAAGAAGTTAAATTGCTTACAATCGTTTAAGAGAAAATTAAACTTTGTGACTTAGACTCTTAATCTCTGTTTCTATAACCATTTGATAACAATCCGGACATATTCCGTGGCTGAACTGAACCTCTGAATGGTCAGCTATATATTTCTCTACCTGCTCCCAATAGTTCTTATCATTTCTCACCTTTTTACAATAGGAACAGATTGGCAGTAGACCTTGAAGCTGTTTAACCTTAGAAAGGGCCTCTTCAAGCTCTTTTACTCTATCTGATAGGGCTCTCTGAAGTTCCACTACTCGTTCTCCTACCTGTATTCGAGCTCGGAGCTCCCTTATATCGAATGGCTTGGATATATAGTCATCAGCCCCTGACTTAAGACCCAAGACAAGATCTTCCTTCTTGTCTTTTGCAGTAAGGAGAATTATATAAATAAGTTTTGGAGGATTCATCTTACGAACCCTCTCACATACCTCTATACCATTCATCTTGGGCATCATCCAGTCAATGAGGGCAAGTGATGGTGCTTCATCCTGCTTAAGCATCTCCCAGGCCTCAAGACCATCTGCCGCCACTATCACATCATAATCCCATTTGATTAAAAGGGATTGAATGATTCTTCGAGTAACAGGATCATCCTCTGCAATTAACACCCTCATAATCTATGTCCTTTAATTGAATCATCTTTTTTAATAAGATTTTTGATATCTTGATTTGGAATCGCTCTCATTAAGTATTGACCTTATGCTCTGTGAAAGCTGGTTGATGTTAAATGGCTTCTGAATGAAGCCATTACACCCCCGCTCCAATATTTTTGTTGCCTCTCCATCTATACTGTAACCACTCGAAAGAAGTACCTTTACCCCGGGTGATATCTCCTTTAGCCTGTCATATACTTCTCCACCACTCATCTGCGGCATTATCATATCAAGAAGAACAAGATCAATTCTATTCCGATTTTTATTGAAAATCTCTATAGCCTCCTTCCCACTTTGAGCAACCAGCACCTCATAGCCCAGAACCTTTAAGAACTCTCTCCCAACTTCCAGGATCACATCTTCATCATCAACGAAGAGGATTGTTCCACTGCCCTTCTCTATTGATTCTACAATTTTTCCGCTCCTTTCAACCTTCTTATTTGAAGCAGGGAGATATACCTTAAATGTTGAGCCATTCCCTACCTCTGATTCTACCTCAATATATCCACCATGTCCTTTGACAATGCCATATACAGATGCCAGGCCTAAGCCTGTTCCCCTCCCCAACTCCTTTGTCGTAAAGAAAGGGTCAAAGATACGATTTAAAATCTTCTTATCCATTCCAATCCCTGTATCTCTGATTGAAAATAGAACATAGGGCCCGGGAACTGGATCATAAAGGTTACTGCTAATATCCTTGTGTGTGACGTTTTTTGTCCTTATAAAAAGTTCTCCCCCTCCTGGCATTGCATCCGAGGCATTAACAAAAAGGTTCATCAATACCTGTTCTATCTGCCCTTGATCAGCCTCACAGGGAAGTAGATCTTCTGCGAGATCACGATATATGGTGATATTCTTTTTAGTTCGACCAAATGCCTCAGAGGTATCTATGATGAGTTGATTTAAATAAATGGGCCTTACTTCGTATCTTCCTTTTCTTGCATATCCAAGAAGCTGATTTGTCAGTTTTGAACCACTTTGGACTTGCTTCTCAATAATCTTTAACATCCCGTGATGGGGATGGTTAGGTGGGGTATCGAGGAGCATCAGGGAAACATTGCCCTGGATGACCATCAGAAGGTTATTGAAATCATGTGCAATCCCTCCTGCCAATGTCCCGATCGCCTCCATCTTCTGGGCCTGAATGAGTTTTGCCTCCATTCGCTTCTGCTCACTTATATCATTTAAGAGAATAATAACAGATCTCTGTTTCTCATCCATTACTGGAAGGAGTGTTAGGGATACAGGCCTTTCGTTTATCTTTATAGATAAATTTTTATCCACGTCCTGTGGGTAAAAATAGAGCTTCATCAATCTATCTCTAAACATCTGGCGATCCTTCTCATCAAGCAGATATGTGAAGTCAGATGCTAAAAGTTCATCTTCTGATTTACTAAGTAATGTAATTGCAGTTGGATTTGCATATACAATCTTTGCCTCATGTGTGATCTCCAAAATCCCTTCGGTCATACTCTTCATGATTAGCTCAAAATGTCTCTTAACAGAGAGAAGCTCTGATGTGATATGTCGGGCATAGATGTCCTCAAGCCCGATTGGTCTTATAGGAAGAATAGAGTTGGGATTCTCTTCAAATCTTTCGAGTGATGAAAGGATATGTTTCGCCATTTTATCAAGTGGTCCCTTTGCAATACAGGCATTAGCCCCAAATGATGTGAAGTCCACCTCTTCCTCTGCAGCTATGGCCGAAAGGATGATGATATAAACATCTTTTAGCTTTGGTATTTTGCGGATGATCTGACAGAGTTTTTCTCCACTGATATTTGGCATCACAAGATCTATAAAGATAATATCGGGGGTGAAGGTTTTTAAAACCTCCAGGGCAGATAGACCATCTTCAGTAGCTACCACCCTGTGGCCTTCTTTCTCAAGTAATTGTGTCATGAATCTAAGAGCAACAGGATGATTATCCACAACCAGGATATTCCTCATAGTCTTCATCCTTTAAGTCAATAATAATATCAGGTTATCTTCTTTAATCCAAATCTAAAAAACCTGATAAAGAACATCCTTAATCTTAGAATTAAAAGTTCCAATCTAATCTTTAACCTTATCATTTCATTTCGCCTTTATATCTTTACCCAAATAAATCGGGTTCTTATCCATCCTCCTCCCCGGTGGGGAGGAGGAGAAAGAGGAGGATGAGGAGGATGAGAGATAATTTCAAATAATTTAATAAAGTTCATCATTTATTGCCTTGAGATTATCTTTGATCAAAAAGCTAAATTCCATAGCCCTTTTTAAGTTCCTTTCACGTGCCACCATTTCAATATCCTTTGCTAACTCGTAGATTTTAGAAAAACCGAGATTTGCAGAGGCCCCTTTTATCGAGTGGGCGGTCTTAGCCACTTTCTCGTAATCCATTTCCTCTATAGCTGATTGTAATTTCGTGAGATCCCCGTGTGTAGTATCCAGGAAGAGTCTTATTATCTCCTTAAACTCTTCTTCTTCCATCTCTAATCTTTTAGCCATCTCGTTGAAATTCATATCTCTCTCCTTTGAGAAGTCCATTTTTTTATAATATCGAAAAGATCCTCTTTCTTAATCGGTTTTGAAATATAATCATCCATACCTGCCTCAAGGCACCTCTCACGATCTCCTTTCATGGTATGGGCTGTCATCGCTATTATAGGTGTATGTCTTGAGCCATTCTCGTATCTACGTATCTCCAATGTGGCCTCATAACCATCCATCTCAGGCATCTGACAATCCATAAAGACAAGATCGTATTGCAACCTCTTCAACATATCGAGGGCCTCTATTCCATTGGATGCCACATCAACACTGAAACCCCTCTTTTCGAGTGTCATCTTTACCAGTTTTTGATTTACGATATTGTCTTCCACTACCAGAACATGGATCTTCCCAGACCTTTCCTCCCTCTTTTTCAGGGAATCTTCAATGGCACGGGATTCAGCCAAGGTGTGGCGTGTAATGAGTTGACTTGAAATTCCCGAGATCCATGCCGCCCAGGCCATAGAAATGGTATCCAAAAGCTGAGATGGAGATACAGGCTTCACAAGATAGGCCTTAAACCCTGCCTCAACCATTCTTTTTCCGTCACCCCGCTGTCCAATTGAAGTAAGCATGATAAGGAGGGTCTTCTGAAGTGAAGGATTTTCTTTAATTGCCCTACCAAGTGTCTCCCCGCTCATATCAGGGAGTCGAAAGTCGAGGATTGCAATGTCTATGGGTTGATTATTTTTATGTGCCTCACGAAGAAGCCTTAATGCCTCTTCCCCGTTTGAACAACTTAAACACTTCATGCCCCAGCTCGAAATCTGCTCAAGAAGAACCTGACGGTTCATCTCATTGTCGTCAACGATTAAAACTGAAAGACCTTTTAGATCAGATTTCGGCAGAAGATAATCAATTCCCCCATTATCAAGAGGCAATGGGATGCTGAACCAGAATTTTGAACCTTTGCCCGGAGAACTGACTACACCAATTGTTCCCCCCATCAACTCCACAAGCTGTTTTGAAATGGCTAACCCCAGTCCTGTTCCACCGTATTTTCGTGTGTTAGATGCATCTGTTTGAGTAAATTTCTCAAAGATATAATTAAGTTTATCGCCCGGAATCCCAATCCCCGTATCCTCCACGGAGATTCTGATTTGAGATTCCCTATCATTCTTTCCCTCACATTCAACATTGATAAGTATGTGACCACTCTCTGTGAATTTTATTGCATTTCCTACGAGATTTGTAAGTATCTGACGAATCCTTCCAGGGTCTCCAATGAATCGATTTGGTGTATTTGGAGCATAACGAATGATCAATTCAAGGTCCTTCTCATCTGCCTTTACAGAGAGGAGATCAGCAACCTCCTTTACTGCGAGGCGAAGGTCAAAGGGAATGGGATCGAGTGTCAATTTACCTGCCTCTATCTTGGAGAAATCGAGAATGTCATTGATTATTGTTAATAAATGGTCTGTGGAATGGTGTATGGCCTCGGCATAATCTCTCTGCTCCGAAGAGAGTTTGCTCTCAAGTAGGAGATTGGTAAAACCAATAATACCATTCATCGGAGTCCTTATCTCGTGGCTCATATTGGCGAGGAATTCTGATTTTGCCTGAGTCGCAGCCTCGGCCATCTCTTTAGCCCTTTGAAGCTCCTCCTCTGAACGTTTAATGGAGATAAAGAGTGGGGAGATAGAAGCGACCCCAAAGATCATGATAGCCGAGATCGCAATGGTAACAAGCTCATTGGATGAGTCCTGAGATGAGGAAAAGATTCCGGAGTCTATTTGAAATAATTTGAATGACTGCCTGATAGCTATTATGAAGAGAGCGATAGCAATAAGAATCCACGCTCTCTGCCTCTTAGTAATATTTATGAGTTTAATTGAATAGTAAATCCCTATACATTGAAGTAGAATTGATATAGCTAAAATGATTTTTACATCCATATATTCATTCTACTTGAAAGGGTTCATTACCTTTCAAGAATCTATATAGTTCTGACTGCAGAATCCTCCACCCTTTTCCTGCCTTGATGGCCTTTATCCTTCCGAGACGAATATATTTAAGGAATGTAGGTTTTGATATCTTCAGATATTCAATAGCCTCGTCGGTCGTTAAGACTTCATCATTTTCTAATAACGACATTGAGCAGCCTCCATTTATTCCAATTTTAATTAATTTAAAGCAAAAAATATGCCTGAATAATTTATTTTATTAATAAAATATATAACTTGTTGATTTTTAAATATTAATTAAAAATTTTTTTAAAAATTTTTTTGTGAAAAACCTTAATATGGGGCGACATTTTGTCAAAAAAGGGGAGATTTTGGCAATAATTGAACATAAGTTATACTATACATATTAGGTGTATGCCATGTTTGTCATTCCGAGCCTCCTTTTTCTGTCATTCCAAGCCTCCTTTTTCTGTCATT
>JBBITW010000066.1:17100-17421 GCA_037440525.1 Deltaproteobacteria bacterium | reverse complement strand
AATAAAAAATGAAACTAAATAGGGCAAGGGACAAGCCCTTGCCCTACGTTTGAGATTTGTTTAATTTCTCGTAGGGCAAGCCGAAACCGAATTAAGATGTCATTTATTTTATGCTCCCATTAATAACTTAGAAAATTTTTTCGTTAAAAAGGATTTTCAGTTTTGGGAGATGGAATGAAAAAGTCTTTGCATACCTCTATGGAGGAGCTTATACCAAAAACCTTAATCCTCCTCCTGAAGTTGTGTCTCAATGAGGTGTATGCAATGTCTGTCATTCCGAGTCTCCTTTTTCTTTCATTCCGAATCTCCTTTTTCTGTCAT
>JBBITW010000066.1:0-17058 GCA_037440525.1 Deltaproteobacteria bacterium | reverse complement strand
CGCCTCGAAATGACAACAGAGTGGTGTCATTCCGAGCGAAGCGAGGAATCTATAATCTGTAGAATTCAAATCCTTATAAAATATAGATTCTTCGGCTAAAGCCTCAGAATAACATTACGACACAGCCTCCTTGGGGAGAGGGAAGGGGAAATTTATGCACTTTTTCAGAGACCTCTCACATATATCTTGACAATCTGCTCAGGGTTAGATAAGTTAAGAATTAATCCAAAATGATGAGGAGGTTAAAGATGAAAAGAAAGCTATATGCGGTGATTATCTGTTTGGTAGTTATTCTTCCATTAATTTTTATTCCCGATTCAGCCCGCTCACAGCAGTTACCAAAGTTTGTCCGTTTTGCCTCTCTTACAGTGGGGATGAGTGCTTACTATGTGGCTGTTGGTGTTGGCTCAGTGATGACAAAACATTCTCCAATTAAGGTAGCAGTAGATCCAGTGGGCATGCATGCGGCTGTCTTTGATCTTGTTGAAAAAGGGGAGGCAGAGATGGGGGCTGTCGGTTCCCTTGAGGTTGTCCCTGCCTTTAGAGGCGAGGGGATTTATAAAGGTAAGCGGAAACCCATACTTGCTGGAATGACAACAATACGTATGTTTAACCTTATTCACACCTCGCAAAAGACAGGAATAAAAAAGATTGAGGACCTACGTGGAAGACGATTGATGGCGGATCTTGTTCCTTCTCCATCGACCCGTGAATTTACAGATGCTGTTCTTAAAGCTCACGGTATGACAAGAAGTGATGTCAAATGGATGAGCTATGGCACATTTACAGAAGCAACAGCTTCACTCATCGAAGGGGGTTGTGATGCAATTTCTCATCCTTCAACTGTTAAGATGATGCAAGACATCAAGCTGGCAGTGGGTTGGAAGGGTGTTCCCATAGAACCAGGTCCTGCGAGGAAGATGCTCGATATGGTACTTGGTTGCACCTATGAAACGATGCCAAAGGGTTATAACGGTGTTTGTGAAGAGCCTGTGCCAACACTCGCATACTATACCATCATATTCTTTCGTGAAGACCTTTCTGAAGATACAGTCTATACACTGGTAAAAGCCGCATTAGAACATCATAAAGAATATGCAGGTGTTCATCCACTTCTGCCTGAAGTAGATATCAAAAGGGCTTCAACCATTGTGGGAGCACCTTTTCATCCTGGAGCAATTAAATATTATAAAGAAAAAGGTGTGTGGACCCCGGAGCATGAAAGATTGAACGCCGAATTCGCAAAATATAAGAAATAATTGAGTGATTCTTATTTGTCATTGCGAGGCGAAGGAGAGGCAATCTCTTCCATATTGTCATTCCGAGCGAAGTGAGGAATCTATTAGGAAAGGGGATATGAGGAGAAGAAAAGATGAGGTCTGCCCATGGGTGATAAAAAATCTGAAGGAATGAGGAGCTACCAGAGAGTTGTTTTTAAAATTCTCTCCATTATATTCATTCTATTTCACCTCGCTTATATTGGCCAAATCTTTCTTAAGTTTAATATCGTTATTTTGCCTTCCCAGATGAGGGCCATAAGCCTTGGTCTTGTTTTGGTCCTAACCTTCTTCCTGTATCCAGCAACGAAAAAGAGATCACAGGGGATTGCCTGGTATGATATTTTACTCATCCTGATGAGCATTGTTTCAACGGTTTATCTCTTAAGCATAAGTAAGATCGTTTTGCACGGGAGGGCCTACGCCACTGATACGGATTGTTTTTTTGCTTTCCTACTCTTTATTCCACTCGTTGAAGCGATGAGGCGAACTGGCGGAACAGTTGTAGTCATAATAGGGTTTTTCTTTCTTCTCTATGCCTATTTTGCTAACCATCTATCTGGTTTCCTCTGGGGACCTGGCTGGGGGGTAAGGAGACTTGTGGCATTTCTTTACACAAGTATGGATGGTTTCTATGGCATGGCAATGGGCGTTTTTACACTTGTTTTGATTCCATTTCTTACGTTTGCTGCATTTGTGCGCGCCACAGGAATCGGGGACTTTTTTATGGATATTGCAATGGCCTTGGCGGGTTGGACAAGAGGAGGACCTGCGAAGGTTGCTGTGGTTTCAAGCGCCCTTTTCGGGACGATAAGCGGAAGTGCTATGGCGAACGTAGCAACCACCGGGATGATCACCATACCTATGATGAAGAAGGTAGGTTACAAACCTGAAATTGCAGGAGCTGTGGAGGCAGCCGCCTCCACAGGTGGACAGATCATGCCCCCTGTCATGGGAGCAGCTGCCTTTCTCATGGCTGATTTTCTTGGGGTTCCATATTGGACGATCGTCAAGGCAGCAGTTGTTCCTGCGATATTTTACTTCTTTTTTCTACTTCTGAGTGTGGATGCTGAGGCAATAAAAACAAACCTGAAAGGCCTCCCACATGAACAGCTTCCCTCTTTTATAAAAACCATGGTCCGAGGATGGCACTTCCTTATTCCAGTGGCAGGTCTGTTGATTGCATTGGGAGTATTTTACTGGAGGGCAGAGATGGGTGCCCTCTTAGGAATAGGTCTTTCTATCCTCGTTTCCTTTTTCAGGAAAGATTCGAGATTAGGTCCAAAAAAGATATTAGATGTGATTGAGGAAGGGGCCAAAGGAAGCTTAAGCATTGGGGCTCTTTCAGGTGGATTAGGGATCATTATCGGGATTTGTGGCTTAACAGGCCTCGGGATAAACCTCTCAAATGTATTGATAGATATCAGTGGTGGAAATCTTCTCGTTCTACTTACTTTCACTGCTATCGCTGCTATTATATTGGGTATGGGTATGCCTACAGCCGGAGTCTACCTTTTTTGCGCCTTAATGCTCGGTCCAGCATTGGTAAAATTGGGAGTAAATCCCATGGCAGCTCATATGTTTATTTTCTACTTTGGTCTGGCTGGATTGCTTACCCCTCCTGTTGCAATGGCAGCCTTTACGGCTGCCCCAATTGCTGGTGCATCATACTTTTCAACAGGATGGCAGGCAGTGAGATTAAGTATTCCTCTATATATTGTTCCATATATCTTTATTTATAATAATGGCCTTCTAATTAGAGGAGGGCCTCAGGCTATCGTCGTTGCCATTTTGATCACATTGGTTATAATGGTTGCTTTAGTTCATGGGGTGACGGGTTGGAATTTTTTCACTTCTATAAGATGGGAGAAACGTATAATCTTTTTCGTTTCAAGCATTCTTCTTATTATCCCAAACTTGAAAACAATCCTGACAGGTCTGATTCTCTTTGGGATTATATACGTTTTTGACACGGTCTCTATGATTCGTTCAAAAAATAAAAGAGATTTAACTAAAGATTAAGTTAAGCGATTATTAATAGTCGTTGGTAGACGAAACTCCTGCCTGCGATAGTGAGGGAAGCAATATCGACCCAATTGTCATTCCGAGCGAAGCGAGGAATGACAATTTAGTAAAGTTTAATTCATCTTCGCCTCGGAATCACAATCTTGAATAGCTCAATTTAGGTTTATATTACTTTTTAATTTTATAGTAGGTCTAAAAAATATAAGTTTAAGGAGGAGGGTTTATGGCTTATAAAGATTTGAGGGAGTTTATAGGAGTTTTAGAAAGAGAGGGCGAACTGAGAAGGATTTCTTCTGAGGTTGATTGGCGCTATGAGGTGAGTGGCTGGATTCGTAAGACATACGATATGAAGCCAAGAGGTCCAGCCCTTCTCTTTGAGAAATTGCGTGGATATAGCAGTGATTACAGGCTCGTAGCGGGCCTTGTGGGAAGTTATAAACGATTTGCTATGGTTTTAGGCCTACCTCATGGTGATATTTCGCCCCAGGAGATTGTGAATGTATTTAGAGAAAGAATAAAAAGACCTATAAATCCAGTAATGGTAAATGATGGACCATGCCAGGAAAATATAGATTTGGGAGATGATATCGATCTACTTAAATTTCCTGTCCCCTGGTGGCACCCGAGGGATGGAGGTCGTTATATAGGCACCTGGCACGGTGTTATATCGAAAGATCTTAATAGTGGTATTAGAAATGTCGGGATGCATCGTATGCAGGTCTTCGATCGAAATCATACAGGGATTGGCATGCTTCCAATGGCCCATATCAGCCACCATTTCACCCAGCGTCAACAGATTGGTAAACCCCTGGAGGTTGCAATTGTCATTGGAGCTGATGAGACGGTTCCAATCGTTGCAGGGACAGGTTTTCCACCTGATGTGGATGAGCTTGCAATAGCAGGTGGTCTGAGAGAAGAGCCCATTGAGCTTGTAAAGTGTAAGACTGTTGATTTGGAGGTTCCTGCAAATTCAGAGATTGTGATAGAAGGTCTTGTCTCCCCTACGGAGAGACACCTCGAGGGTCCATTTGGAGAGTGGGCAGGTTATCATGCAGGAGGGGTAAGACTGAGGCCTCTCCTTACAGTAACAGCCGTCACATATCGTAATAAACCGATTCTCAGAGGTTGTCTCCTTGGAAAGCCGGTGACAGAGGACCAATTCCTCTATAGTATTGGTATGGCTTCGGAAGCCATGAGGATGTTTGAATCCCATGGACCTGAAGGGGTCATGGCTGTTCACTGCCCACCGGAAGGTGTAGCACTTGCTTCAGCGATTGTTCAGATGAGGCCTCGTTATGTTGGGCATTCATGGAATGCTGGAAGGACATTGATTTCAAGTCGGGTGGGCAGTCACTTGAAAACTGTTGTCCTTGTAGATGATGATATCGATCCATACGATCTCGGTCAGGTATGGTGGGCAATAAATACCCGTGTTCAGGGGAGTCGAGACATTGAGATTTTGAGATTCTCTACAGAACCCCGATCAGATCCATCAGTTCCACGCGGAAATGCAGAGTTTGGAGATAAGATCATTATCGATGCTACAAAAAAATTGGATCATCCATACAATCCAATTTATGGTTCTCATTGGGCGCCTGTCTGTATGCCTGAACAAGAGGTGATGGATCTTGTTGAATTGAGATGGAAAAGTGTTGTGGAAAATGAGAAGCCACAGTTAGAAAAGGAAGCAGAACTTAGGTCCTTCCTTGATGGAGAATTTGAGGGGTATTGGAGAGAGTGGCGATCCAAGACTTATGTTCTCAGTGAAGAGGAGATGAAGGCAGAATTGGGAAGGTCTTTTCCTGTCCATAAAGAGAAAATTTTTAGAAAAAAGAATTAGGATTTAATTTTCCAATAAATTCCACTCGCTGTTAACTTCCCTTGCTAATAAAAACGCATTATGTAAAAGGCCATTGCGAGGAATGGTGCTAAAAAGAAGCCCTTTAGACGAGATTACTTCTCCATAGCTTCCCATAAAAAAGTTAAAAAATATTCTTACCTTTTGACTTAAATCAAGGAATTTTTAGCTTTTTTAAATTATTAAGATATAGAACCTAAATTTAGCGATTTTTTACTAAAAGCCTTTCCGCCAAAGGCGGATCAGTCATTGCGTGGCAATCTCATAGATTCCTCGCTTCGCTCGGAATGACAATATGGAAGAGATTGCTTCGCAATGACAATCTAAAATTGCTCAATTTAGGTAAAAAAAAGAATCTATTATTAGAGGTGCCAAAATGTTGAAGGAGGGTAAGATCTCAAACAGGGAAAAGGCAGATATTAGAACATTGATGAGGTTTGTGGGGATATTCTGTCATGAGAATCATGATGGAGAAAAGAGGCCTTTTTCCTTCAGACTCCTCGATATAAAAGAGATAGAGAAGGATGATATTCTCCTCTGTCCAGATTGTCACCGTCTTCTCACCTATGGCCTGACGATGAGGATGAGATGCCCCCACGATCCAAAGCCTATGTGTAAGAAATGTAAGACACAATGTTATCACGGTGAATATAAGGCGAAGATTCGGGAGGTGATGAAGTTTTCTGGAATGTATATGATTAAACACGGTCGGCTGGATATGCTTTATCATTATTTAATATAGGGTTATTTGTGAAAAGGGATGGTGATGGTTTGAAATATCTGTATGGGCTACGGACAAAGACACGCAATTTGACATAAGTCAAGGCATTATCAAAAGAGATAAGTTAAATTTATGATTAGGAGGTAATGAAGAGATGGCTGAAAATTCTGAAAAGTCGGAGAAAGAGAAGGTTTCCTGCTTCGTCTGCAATAAGACGGATTATCAGACTGTATTACTCTCATGCAGAAAGCAGGGAGAGGAACTTTGGGTTTGCACTCGATGTTTACCAATGTTGATTCATGGTGGATAAGGAGGGATGTGTATGGATAAGTATGCAAGGGCATTTGTCAAAGCGAGCCTTATTTATCTCGGTATCGGAGTAATTACAGGCTTTATCATGATTGCCTATCCAGATACTCGCTTTACACTAACACGGGTTCACACACATATAAATCTCCTCGGATTTATGGCAATGATGATATACGGAGTTGGATATCATATACTTCCGCGATTTATGGGAAGGCCTGTTTACAGTGCCCGTTTGGGTTATATCCAAGTCTGGCTTTCTAATATAACGCTCATAGGTCTCTCCATCTCCTGGATACTTGAAGCTACTGCAGGAGGGATCTGGTTCTGGATGGCATTTATCTTTGGAATGGGTCAGGGGGTTTCAGTTTTTCTCTTTATCATAAATCTATGGAAGAGTATGCTTCCAGTTAAAAATTCAGAGTAATGATTTCGTGGGAAAAATCTGAGCCCTCAACTTAAACTTTAAAAGAAGGAGGTTTAAATATGGCTGAAAAAAGGTTTAATAAGGATATGGTCATTGGAGATGTCCTGAAAGAAAATCCAAAGGCGATCAAGGTTATTGAAAAATATTTTGGATCAGGCTGCTTTACATGCCCTGGAATGAAAATGGAATCCATCTCTTTTGGAGCGCTTATGCATAACATTGACCCAGAGGTGATAGTCAATGAATTGAATGCTCTGGAATGAATAATGGAAACTGTTTTCAGGGGTAAGTCAAAGAAGGCCAAACACCATTCGGCGAAACTGATATCCTAACCAGTGCACTTTTACAAGGACTTCTATGCAGTCAAGGAGGAGCTATGGAATCGATTCATCTTTTTGAGGAGGCTGAATTTTCAAAAGAGAATTTTGTTCCCAAACAACTCCATATTGGTGAGGCAGGTGCGGCGGTTCTTCTCTGTTTTGAACCAGGCCAGGTGATGCCTGCACATCCCCATCCTGGTGCCCTCGAGGTTATTCTTTGCTGTTTAGAAGGTGAAGGGACTCTGGTAATTGGTGAAGAGGAGAAAACCTTTAAAAAGGGCGATTTGGTCTTTTGTAAAGGGGAAGACCTGATCGGCCCCAAAAATACGGGGAAGGAGAGGTTTTTAATTCTGGTCATTCTTATTCTAAAGAAATTGGTTAAAAGGGATGGAGATTTTGATAAAGAACTCCATACCTCACACCATGACAGCTAATCATTGCGCAGTGGCATTTTAATTCTTCCATTGCTAAATAGAGGATTGTTGCACCACTCAGGATAACATCAGCTCGAGATAGAGGGAGCCCAGGAATCTTTTTACGTTCTTCTATTGTCAGGGATCGATATAGTAATAGTTGGTTACGGAGGGCCTCTCTTGTTAGTATGAAGTGATGAATCCTTTTGGGATTAAATCTTTTAAGCCCCAACTCCACAGAGGCGAGGGTTGTCGCAGTTCCACCAACTGCTACCATCAAAGATGATGATGGTTTCTTTGGGATCTTTTTAAGGTAATATCTTATTGTCTTGCCCATCTTCTCAAATTCATCTAACCTCACAGGATCTGAATGGATGAACTTTTCTGTAAAGTGGACAGATCCTAATGGTAGGCTCACCCATTTTATGATTCCATTCCCACTGCCCAATATAAACTCTGTGCTTCCTCCTCCTATATCTACAACCATAATGGGATTTTCGATTTCCTTAAGATCCTTTGAAACTGCTAAAAAAGAGAGGTATGCCTCTTCCTTGCCAGAGATAATTTTAATTGAGAGGCCGAGTCTTTCTTGAACCATTTTTAAAAAATCACTGGAATTTTTTGACTCTCTTAAAACACTCGTCCCTACGACAAAGATCTTCTCTACATCAAGGTCCTTACATTTTTTGAAATATCTCCCAAGTGTTTTTAACCCTCTTTCCATAGCCTCAGGTGAGATGGCTTTATTTTTTTTCAATCCCTCACCCAAACGAACAATCGTTTCCTTTTCAAAGATTGGTATCAGATCTTTGTCCTTTAGTTCTGCAATGAGCAAAAGGATTGTATTTGTTCCGATATCAATAGATGCAAATCGTTCCATTCTAAATCAGGTTAATCTCCTCCCGATAGGAGAGGGAAGGTTATATTAGCGATCCATTTTTTTCTTGGAAAAGAGGTATTTATAAAGACAGATTCCTCCAAAGACTACAATCACTCCAACAATGATAAGCGATATAAATAAAAACCAGAATAATTCCATATCAATTTTCAATTAAAATCACCCCCATCAAGAGTTAAAAGACTCCTTAATAGTCATTGACTCCTGCGAGTAAGGATAATCAGGTAATGACAATTAAATAAAAGGTCTTTTGAAATAATTCCTCATTTTAAAATGTTTTGATAATATTTAAAAAGACGATTTTTAAACAATCTGATCGTTAACCTCTCCCAAATATAAAAATCTATCTATTTTCGGCGATGAAGTGTCGAATTGAACGGTCATAAGTTCGCTCTCCCTCGGGGGAGAAGAGACATCCTGGTAGTTCTCTCATCCTCCAGTGATATGCAATACACTCACAACATCTTCCCTTTCTCTCGCAGGGTTCATATGTGCAGGTGCATCGGGCCTTATTTTTCTCTAAATGACATTCGAGCATATTTGATCTCCTTTCCTATTCTATCTTTTCTATAATTGCGGCGGCCAGAAGAGGAAGCATAATCTCATGATGACCGATAAGTGTGTAACCCTTACCTTCCTTCAGTGTGGGTCTTTTCACAACATTAAGGGTTGGTCGATAATTTTGGATAAAATCCATATTGACAGTAGTTATGTTATATACAGGGTAACCAAGATTTCTAACAAGTGCTAAGGCCTTTAAAAAGACCTCAGGGATAATCACTGCTGAACCTAAATTGATGAAGACACCTTTCTCAAGTTTAGAAATCAGAGATACGAATGTATGAAAGTCTTTTAGACTTCCTTCTCCAATTGCCGCCCCATTTGCCAGTGGACTCATATGAATGATATCCGTCCCGATTGCTATATGAACAGTTATGGGGATCCCAATCCTTTCACCTGAAGCGAGGAGAGATAGATTTTTAAAAGGGAAATTTCCTTTAAGGATCTTTTTTCCAAGCGCTTCCCCGATACCCAATCCATTTTCAACCCCCTCCTTAATGGTATGGTTGATTATTTCCTGGGTCTCCCTTACCATTCCAAATGTGCCTTTTGAAAGTTCTTCATCCACTTCCTCAGAGGTATGGCCCACCATTGCGACCTCAAAATCGTGGATAAGACAGGCGCCATTCATTGCAACTGCCTTCAATACCCCTTTCTCCATCAAATCGATGAGGACCGGGTTTAATCCGACCTTAATGGGATGGGCTCCCATTCCCAGAATGACCATCCTCTTTTTTAAAACAGCTTCTGAGACCCGCAAGACAACCTCTTTGAAATCCTTACCTGCCAATATCTCTGGCAGTGAATTTAGAAAATAGGAGAATTTCTCTCCTTTCTTCCATCTTTTGGCAAAGAGATTCTTTTTGACTTTATGCATCTTACTACGAAGCGAGGTCAATCTTACCTGGTGAAGATAGATTGGCTCAATTTTAGTCTTCACGTTTTTCCTTTCATGGATTAATTTTTAAAAATAATTGATTTTCTACCATTTCACAGAGGATATGTCCGATGAGGATATGGGTCTCTTGAATCCTGGGGGTGCTGGAGGAAGGGACATTAAGGGTTATATCAGCCTTCTTTGCCATTAATCCCCCATCGTTTCCTGTAAGGGCAACTGTCTTCATCTCTATATCTTTTGCCACTTCAAAGGCTCTAATAATATTTGAAGAATTGCCACTTGTGCTGATACCAATTGCAATATCACCTTTCCTCCCGAGTGCCTTAAGTTGTCTGGCAAAGACCTCAACAAAATCTGTATCATTTGATACACTTGTTAAAATAGATGTATCTGTTGTTAAGGCAATAGCAGGCAGGGCAGGTCGATCCATGATATAACGATTAACAAACTCTGCTGCGAGATGCTGGGCATCGGCAGCACTTCCACCATTTCCAAAGAAGAAAATTTTGTTTCCATCTTCAAAGGCCCGGGAGATCAGTTTTACCACTTCAAGGAGTTTAGAGAGGTTCTCTTTTAAAAAGAGGTTTTTTACCTCACCACTCTCTTTAAATCTCTTTCGAATGATCTCCTCCATCAATTCAAAATATTATACTGTGACTAAATTTATGTCAAGATTCCTCTTAGGAGCTCTGAAAAAGTTCTGAATTGACTGAGGAGGTAGGGCTGCAAACCCTTCGAATGCGGACATTAAGAAGTTAAATTGCTTACAGTCGCTTCAGAGAAAATTAAACATTTTCAGGGTATTAATCATTAGTGCTAAAATATTAGAGGTATCCGCTCGAAGGCTTTTCCACCCTACCTCCCCAGTCAATTATTTCGGGATTGACCTTTGAAGATAATTTTTATATCATTTTTATTAAGAGAATTTGGAGTGAAAAATCTTTCCAAGGTTTGAATGAGGTCTATTAAATGAATATATTGGCCCTTCCTTCTGCTCTTGCCTTTACAATGAACCTCATCCTCTGTCTGGTTGTTCTTTCGAGCAATCCCAAAAATATTGCCCACCGTCTATTTGCATGTTTTGTCCTTTCATTTGCAACATGGAATTTGGGTGAGCTGATTATGATTAATAGCAGTAATCCAGCTCATGCCATATTCGGAGCAAAGGTGATACTTGTTGGTTTAATATTTGCGCCATTATTCTTTTTGCATTTCTCTTTCGTTTTTCCTTTCAGGGTTAGAAGCCAATGGGTGAAGGCCAAAAGGCTTGCCTTCCTTTATATAATTCCATTAGGAATTACAGTGCTGTTTTTCCTTACCTTTAAGATTGATATTGAGCGGTTCAGAGAGTTGAGAAACGTCTTTTATTATGGCCTCCTTTTTGATGAGCCTTTGATATTTCTTATATTCTTTGGAGCTATTGCCATATTTTCCGGGATATGTATCTACTGGGGGATAAAGAACCTTTTTCAATCCCTCAGGATGACTCGAATCCCGAGGCAGAAGCTCCAGATCAAATACCTCATCTTCGGGATCATCTCAATGGCTTCAGTCGGGACAGTCATCAATCTACTGAACTATTTTTTTAAGTTACGATGGCCCATCTTCTTTCTCGCAAGTCTTTATTCCATCCTGGTCAGTTTTTTCTTTGCTATTGCACTGATTAAATATCGACTTCTGGATATCCACCTTCTTATACGGGGAGGGATACTTTATTCCTCTGTATCGGGCCTTATTTTAGCAATTTATGTTCTGATCATCAAGAATATTGGAGAGGCCATATCCCAGAAGGCTTATGGAAGATCTCTCCTTGTTGAATCTGCAATGATACTCGCCCTCGTATTTATGCTTCGACCTTTTCAGAGAAGGGTGGGAGACTGGATCGATCGCTTCTTTTACATGGAGAGGATTCGCTTCCGAACAAAACTTTCTGAGTTTGGAAGGGCCCTTACAGAGCTTATTGACCTTGAAGAGATAGCCCGAATAACGATTAGCTTCATAATACAGACATTCCATGTGGATCAGGTATCATTCTTCTTCTTAAAAGAGAAGCAGGATGAATACCTTCCCCTTAACAGCACATTTCCTCAGAGAGAGATTAAGTTTCACTCCAGCAGTAGTTTAATCAAGAGAATTGAATCCATCGGTCATGCAATTGATGTTGAGCATCTTAGAGAGGATGGAGGATATGAAGGAGAAGTCGATATCCTGATCGAGAGGGGATGGTCTGCGCTTTCTCCAATCTTTTTAAGGGAGAGATTGATAGGTTTTATTCTCCTCGGAAAGAAGAGGACAGGGAAGGACTTTACTGTGGAAGAGCTCGAACTCCTTGAGGCCTTTTCACATCAGGCCACACTCGCAGTTTCGAGGGCAATGATTTATCGGGATATGAGTATGAAGGACAAACAGATCATGCAGGCCGAAAAGATGGTGGCTATTGGTGAATTGGCAGCAGGGATTGCGCATGAGATTAGAAATCCCCTCGGGATCATTACAGGATCGGCTGAAACTATGAAGAAACACGACGATCAAAAGATACGTGAGGAGATGATAGGTTATATACTTGAAGAATCTCAGAGGATTAATGGGCTCATCAGCACATTGTTAGATTTCGCAAGACCAAAAGAACCTCAGCTTATGGATTGTGATCTTAGAGATATTATGGAGAAGACATTGATACTTCTTTTACCTCAGGCTAAGACCCTCGGTGTTGAAATTAGGAAGGAGATTCCAAGAGAACCAATCGTTTTGTCAATCGATCCTGATCAGATGAGGCAGGCCTTCATGAACTTAGGAGTCAATGCCCTTGAGGCAATGCCTAATGGAGGAATACTTAAAGTCGCATTGATGAGGGGTAAAGAGGGGAGGGCATTGATATATTTCAGTGATACGGGAAAAGGAATACCGAGGGAGATAAGGTCAAAGATCTTTGATCCATTCTTCACGACAAAAGATGGCGGAACAGGGTTAGGGCTCTCGATCGCCCATCAGATCATTACTCAACACGGAGGAGAGATAACTGTGGAGGAGGGTGATAAGGGTGGTAGCACCTTTATCATTAGCCTTCCCCTGAGGAAAGGGATGAGAGATGAAAAGGACAATTCTCATCGCAGAGGATGAGGAGAAGATGAGGAGGGTTCTGGAGATAAACCTCCAGGATCGATACAGGGTTCTTCAGGCAAGGGATGGAGAGGAGGCCCTTCGGATCTTTAAGGAGAATGAGGTGAATCTCCTTCTTGCTGATATGAGAATGCCTGAAAAGGATGGCCTGAGTTTATTGCGCGAGGTAAAGAGGATAAGGCCTGAGATACCAGTAATACTGATTACTGCCTATGGGACAATAGAATCTGCTGTAAGGGCAATGAAGGATGGGGCCATGGA
This sequence comes from Deltaproteobacteria bacterium, assembly GCA_037440525.1. GTDB lineage: Bacteria > Desulfobacterota > BSN033 > BSN033 > UBA1163 > JBBITW01. The sequence goes on along the minus strand of JBBITW010000066.1, from coordinate 3,973 downwards.
CTACCTGTTAAAACCTATCAAGATGGATGAAGTGGAGCTTGTAATTGAAAAGGCCCTTCTCCACGCTGATCTCATTAATGAGAATCGAAAGCTGAGAGAAGAGATTAAATCCCTCTACGGGGTTGACAACATTATTAGCAGGGATCAAAAGATGATTGAAATCATGGGAATCATACGTCAAGTAGCGGATAGTAAAGCCACGGTTCTGATTGAGGGTGAGAGCGGAACAGGAAAGGAACTTGTTGCTCGAGCAATCCATCTGAACAGCCAGAGGGCAAGTTCTCCTTTTATTGTGGTCAATTGTTCTGCCATACCCAAGGAGCTTCTCGAGAGCGAACTCTTTGGCCATGAAAAGGGTGCTTTTACAGGGGCTGAGAAGAGAAAGATAGGAAGTTTTGAAATGGCACATCGTGGAACCCTTTTCCTCGACGAGATCGGCGAGATGCCAAAGGATCTTCAGGTGAAGATATTAAGGGCGATCGAGGGTTACAGATTCAGAAGGGTGGGAGGTAGTGAAGAGATTGATGTGGACGTTAGGTTGATTTCTGCAACAAACAGGGATCTTCGATCTGCAGTTGCTCAGGGGGAATTCAGGGAAGATCTCTTTTATCGACTTAACATAGTCCCCATAAAGCTTCCTTCATTAAGGGAACGAAAAGGAGATATACCATTGCTGGTTTCCCATTTTATTGAAAAATATAGAAAGGAGATTAAGGGAAAAGCAATAGAGATTTCTGAAAGTGCCCTTAAGGCACTTGAATCCTATTCATGGCCAGGTAATGTAAGGGAACTGGAAAATTGTATCCTCAGGGCAATTCTTCTCGCACGTTCCAATAGGATCGAGGCAGATGATCTTCCATTAGAGGTGAGAGGTGAGGAGGGGAGGGTTCTGCAAATCATTCCAAAGGATAGCGAGGAGCTTAAGAGAATGAAATGGCAATTAAGGCGGAAGGCTGAGGATGAATTGGAAATGGCCTTTTTAAAAGAGGCCTTAAAAAGGAATAGAGGGAATATCTCAAAGACTGCATTAGATGTAAAAATGGATAGAAGACAGCTTCAAAACCTTATCCGGAAACATCGAATAGATGTTAAAGTGTTTAAAAGAGATTTATAACCAAATCTAACATCCCATTAACCTTTTTCACCACACTTGACCTTTGGGGGATTAATATGCCATAAAAAAGTTGAGAAATGTCATGATTGATAAAATTTCTGAAGACATTTATAGAATTGAGATTCCACTTCCAGATAGTCCATTAAGATTCCTTAACTCCTATGTAATAAAAGGTTCTGATCGCAATCTGGTTATAGATACAGGATTGAATCGCAAGGAGTGTTCGGATGCAATGCTCATGGGACTGAAAGAAGTAGGAGTCAATTTAAATCATACTGACTTTTTTATAACCCACATGCACGCAGACCATGTCGGACTCATCTCAAGATTGGTCAAAGACGGAACGAAGGTCTATTCCAATCAGTATGATACCCATTGGTTTGATTCAAATGTGCATTGGAATCCTCTTATTAAGTTTCTTCAAATGAACGGTTTCCCTGAAGATGAACTTAAATTAGCCTTCGAGAGCCATCCTGGGTATCAATATGGTCCAGAGTGGAAACCTGACTTTGTATTTTTGAAAGAAGGGGATATTTTGAAAGTCGGGCAGTATCGGTTAAGGTGTATTGAAACACCTGGCCATACAAAAGGCCATATGTGCCTTTATGATTTAGAGAAGAAGATTTTTTTCTCAGGGGATCATCTGCTCCTTGATATCACATCAAATATTCAATCCCTCTCAGATGATAGAAATCCTTTGAAGGAATACCTCGAAAGCTTGGATAAGGTTAGTGGACTGGATATTGAGATTGTGCTGCCCGGGCACAGAAGTATTTTTAGAAATTTCCGGGATAGGATTCAAGAACTTAAGGATCACCATGAGAAAAGGGCCGACGAAGTGCTTTCAATCCTGAAGAAGAAAAGTCAAACTGCATTTGAGGTAGCATCCCAAATGCACTGGGATATAGTTTTTGATTCATGGAGTCTGTTTCCTGTTATGCAAAAATGGTTTGCAGTTGGAGAAGCCCTTGCCCACCTTAAATACCTCGAAGAAAAAGGAATGATTGGATGGGAGCAAATAGGTTTAAAGAGGTTATATTTTATAAAAGGAAATTCATCTATATGAAAGATGAAATTTTACCCCTCCTCTTTTATTTTTTCTATTTCCTTTTGAACATCCTTCCACATATGACCATGGAGATTTAGTGTTAGCTTACAAAAAGGGCATGTGAGAATAGCCCCTTCAAAAAGCTCGGATAGTTCATACTCCTTTTTACGGGCACATATAGGACAGGTAAAGGGTAATCTTTTTTCCATTTCTAAATCACCTCCATGCCTTCATGACCAGATTCCTGGTACGGGTTTTCCGCAATAAGCACATTTCCCATTTCGTAGATGGATATCCCCGACCATAAATCCTGTTCTTCTGATGATCAATCTTTTACACCTTGGGCAGAATGTATTTTCAGCCTTATGACCAGGGATATTTCCAATATAAACATATTCGAGTCCTGTAGAGTGTGCAATCTGGAGTGCCTTTTCAAGTGTTGAGACCGGTGTGGGAGGGAGATTCTTCAACTTGTAAAGGGGATAAAAGCGGGAAAAATGTACAGGGGTATCTTGCCCGAGTTCTTTTTTGATCCAGAGGCACATTTCCCTCAGGGATGAGATATCGTCATTTTTTGTGGGGATCATGAGGTTTGTGATTTCGAGATGAACCTTTTCTTTCTTCAGGGTCTTTAATGTTTCGAGAACAGGATTGAGTTCTCCACTGCATAGTTCATTATAAAATTTATCACTAAACCCTTTAAGATCGATATTGGCTGCGTCGAGGATCCTGCAAAGATCTCCAAGGGGTTTGGGATTGATGAAACCGTTTGAATGGCAGACATTCAGCATTCCCGACTTCTTTACAAGTTTGCCAGTGTCTAACATATATTCTAAAAAGATTGTTGGTTCTACATATGTATAAGCAACAGAACTGGCCTTTACCTCTTTTGCCATTCTTACAACCATCTCCGGGGAAACGTCGTGGCTATAAACGTCCTCTGGAGAAGCCTGTGAAATCTCCCAATTCTGACAGAATTTACACTTGAAATTGCATCCAGCAGTGGCCAGAGAAAATGAGCCTGTGCCTGGAAGGACATGGAAAAAAGGCTTCTTCTCAATGGGATCTAAATGGAGGGCACAGGGATTTCCGTAAACAAGGCTATAGTATTTCCCTTCCCGATTCTCCCGAACCCTGCAAAGACCCCTTTCACCCCTGGGAACACGACAGCGATGGGGGCAGAGTTCACACTGGATTTCTCCTCCACCAAGTGAGGTGAAATATGGTGAAAGCTTTGTTTTTATGAGCCCTTTTTTGACTATCTGGGAGCGGGCATCTTCTGGGGAGGAAAATAGATTAAAGGTTGAAAGTAAACAGAGACTACCCCCACAGAGCCTTAAAAATTGACGTCTTGTCAGTTGAGTACTGAAAGGTTTTTGTTGGGTATTTTTTATTTCCATATAAGATAAATTACAGCGAATCTGACTGATAGTCAAGACCAATTATTGAGAGTTCTGAAAAGACTGGGGAGGTAGGGTTTCAAACCCTTTGAGTGCGGAAAATGAGAATTTAAATTGCTTACAATCGCATAATGGAAAAAAGCATTTTCAGGGTATTAATCATTAGGGTTATATTATTAAAGGTATTTGCTATTGCCTGCCGGTATAAGCTCATCCCCCTCACCTTAATCCTCTCCCCTCGGAGGCTGTGTCGTAATTCGACATAAGAAATGAAACCAAATACGGCAAGGGACAAGCCCTTGCCCTACGTTTGTGATTTGTTTAATTTCCCGTAGGGCAAGCCGAAACCGAATTAGGATGTCATTTATTTTATGCTCCCATTATTGAAGAGCAATGAACTATAGAGAAATT
>JBBITW010000065.1:16108-17429 GCA_037440525.1 Deltaproteobacteria bacterium | reverse complement strand
GAGGAATTAAACATCTACATCAGAAGAGAAGAAGCAAAACTCATTGACATTGATATAGTCCAGCGGACTTATCAGGGGTTCGGTCAATTCTTTCCAAATCTCCAGCCTAAAGAACAGCATCAATTTTTACAACTCCTCATAAAAGAAATGGCTATTTACAGGGACAGGGTAAAGATAAGCCTTTACGAAGTCCCTGAAATAGCCCTCTCTATCCAAAACTCACACGCCCGCCTGTCTGACGGACAGGGTTTGTGTGAGCCTTCAATCTGGCTCCCCTATATCAAGGCTTGCACAAAATACTTTACCCCTGTTTTCAGGATTATTAAAACAAGGGTTGCTAACGGGAAACGCAAAATAAGATTTGGAGAATTGATGAATTAACCCCCACCTACAGTCACTGCCAGTTCATCCATCTCTGATGGATTCCCTAGTACCCTTTATTATTGCAAAGACCCTTAAAAAATCTCTTTATAATCTGCCCCTGTCATTATTGGCCCTTTTTAAAAAAGAATTAGGAAAGATTAAGGTAGTTTTTTAAGTAATGTATTTGTTTTATCTCCCATTCTGGGAGGGTTGAAGGGAACCTATTGAATTGATTCCATGCGTTGTTTAATAAAGAGACTATTTTAAAACCAGAAGGGGATAATTTTTGCTGTGTGTATGAAATCAGGCCTATAGTTTTGCATTGTTCATTAATGAATTCTCTAAGTTCAATAAGTAAGGTTTGTGGAAAATAGAGATTATAATCTTGAGGTTTTTCTTGGCCACTCAATGTGACAAATTGTCTCCATGTATTCCTGATTTTGAACAACTCATCTTCTTTTATTCCAATCTTTTCTAACATCCGACAAATAGCTTCATTTCTTGCATCGTCTGCTGGATGGGTATGATGCTCTTCAGGATCAGAGGCAAAAAGATCATTGCTAAGGTTTATACAAAGCCGAATATTAGACCACCCAAAGGCAGGACCTATTAGATAAGCAGCGATCATATCAGCAGCAAATTCAAGTGCCCAATAGCGTTTCCACATTGAAATTGCTTTAGCAATAATTTCTAAATACGTTGGAGGTCTATTTTCTTTCTTAACCCTTTCTATCTCAGTCCCATAATACTTGTCTATTTGGGGGTAGAATAAGTTTATAAATTTTTCTCTAAATAGAACAATATGCCCTAATTCATGATAAAGGTCGGAAAGTCCCAGAAGATGAAAAGGCTCAATAACCGGTAACATAATGATATTGAACTTTGGGTCCGTCCAATAATGCTGAGAACTTAAAGCTACACAAATAGGTGGAGCCCACGGATAGCTGATTTCTTCTGC
>JBBITW010000065.1:0-16098 GCA_037440525.1 Deltaproteobacteria bacterium | reverse complement strand
TCAGAACTTGTTTTACAAGTATTATATTCTATAATTTCTTCTGCTATCTTTTGACATATCAGGGTTGGTAATCTGTCCCGCTCTGAGTATCTTGAGATGGCCAGAATTGGTCCCCACTCCATAGCATGAATCTGTTCAGCAAGTCGCTTATATCTATGTAAGAAATTCTTGGCGAGGTTTTCTAATCCTATATCAGGGTCTTCTTGAATTTCTTTAATCTGTATCCCGATTTTGTCAAGGCTTTTGATAATCCCGGCACGATAGTCATTAATCTCATCTGGAACAGAACTAATATTTTCAACCTCTTGCCTTAAACGATTACATCGCTGGAGGAGGTCATTTAAAAGCCCCTGTAACAAAAATTTCATTACCTTCTCCACAATCTACGGAAAGAAGTAGAGGTAATACTATCAGCAGCATCACAAAGGCTATCCAACAATTCAAATCCTTTAGAATCTATTTGCTTATTAAACTTAAGTCGTTCAATTATATCTTTAACATCCTCTATAAAGTAATCCAGTGTGTTTCTATATTGGTATAGAATCCTTTCTATCACCTCCGTGGGGACTAAGCCGATTTCTTTTTTGGCAATATCTGGTTGATATATTTTAGGCTTCAATTCGGATAGAATTTCTTCTAAGACATCCTTCAATCTTTTTTGGGCTTCCTGTATTTCATTATTACTTACAGCAGCCAAGCCAGCAGTTTTTAAAAAGTTCTTCTTTAATTTCAAAATAAGCGTGTTTATCTCGTCTGCAAACAAGGCATTGGTGGCATATTCGTGTGATAATGTACTAAGGTCACTCATCGTTTTATCCTCCTTTCCTCTAAAATTATTACCTTATCGTTAATTTCTTCTATCTCCTCTATTTCTCCGTAAATTGCCTCATCCTCATCTGCTTCTGCTGCAACTGGGTTAAGGAATTCATCGCAGAGTTTTACTGTTATTGGCAACCTACAGCATCCTTCAGGATTCATCCAGCATAATTGAGAGAGTGAGAATATATCTTGAAGAACTTTTCTAATATCCAATTTTCCATAGGCTATTTGTATGTATAAAGGATTTGCTGTGCCCGGAAGTTTAAAAGGCTCTCCTGTGGTGCAGACAATGCCTCTGTCTTCTCCAAACATCTCCCAGCTTCCAATAATAGGATTCCTGTATATAACCTTTTCTTTTAAAAATAATCTAAATCCATAGGAGTTGTGTTTGTGCACTTCCACAATGCCTATCACTACTGATTCTGGAAGAACCTTATCTCTTTGAAGTTGTTCAATAGCATCCTGAAATCCCCTCCACTCTGATAAGTATGCTCGACCGTCACGATGGATTATAATGGATTGTGGTGATACATTACAATTTCCTAAATCTGCTTTTAGGTGCTTGTAAATAACCTCTCTAATCTGTTGTGGAAGGAGTTTTTCCTTTTGTTTTGAGGGATAAATATGAGTAAAACACCGAAGTCCATTATTATAAAGAAAAGTAAAGGCAGCGGTATTATTAAGCACATCAACGCCAATATATGCGTCATAATGAAGCTTGTCCCTCAATGCCCATAACCATTTACGATTGACCATTAAATATCCTAACGCAGTATAACGCAAGTAGCTTATATATTTTCCTTTTAAATCTCTTTTAACCTTACATAAAGAATCTCTATGGTAAAAATTACTTAAACTCTCTGCCAGCACACATTGGCATTGAACTTTTGGCCAGAGTTTTTTCTTAATAAAATTGTGCAAATCAGCAGGTCTTGATGATGAAGGAAGAATTAATACCGCATAACCGTGAAGATTGATACATTTCCCAAGTATGGCTTCTGACTGTTCTTTTAAAGTCTTTGCCTTCAGGTCATCGTAAAGAATTAATTCCATTGAATAAGACCCATGAACAAATTGTTGTATTGACTTTTCAAGGCGATTCTTGAAATCTTCAACAATTTGACGATTCAAACTGAGAGGAGCAAGAAGGTATTGGGCATCAAATCCGGAAGTAATTAAACCCCCAATATTCGGGTCCCTTAAGTATTCCATACGAGTTTTGCCAAGCCTGTCCAAGGAAATTCCTTTACCATTAACCTCAAGAACTGCGTTTTGTCCAAATAACTGAGCTGGCACCTGGAATACCTTCCTTTCTATTGACAAAGGGGTATCTGATACTTTGATAGGTGCCCCATTGAAATTCCCTTTATTCAAGTATAGCTTTACAATGTCTTGACTTAGCGATAGTCTTTTGTGTGGTGGTTTAATGGATAAAGGATGTAGATGGCTTGTATTAGGATCGTCTGTTGGAAGGATTAACTTACATAAGGTGGCAGCACCATACCTTTTCTTTTCATTACCTGGATAACGATAATTTATTGCAGGTGAAGAGGGATTTAAGGTTAATATCCACTGTGGAGGATTAGTGCCAGCCTCTTTTTTTGTATATTCAAAAACTGTGGTAATTGAATCAATATTCTCAGGTTTAAACTTTTGCTCTGAGATACTTTTCCCGGTGATTCCCAATAACTGAACAGGGAAGAATTTATGACCAAAATGATATAGGGCATGACGCATTTTATAATCATTTATTTTTTCTATTGGACAGCGGTCTGTAAGCCACTTACGGTCTACATATTTATAGCAGAGACGGACAGCAACATATATATTTCTATCTAATGATAGTAGTTTAAATCCAAATCCACCATAAACATCTGTTTCTCTGTTATCGTCGTTCCAGTTAATTGGTCTTTTTGTGAAAAAAGAAGAACCAGATTTCCAGAGGCTATTATCTTTTATTAAGGGGGTCTGTAGTGCGAAACGAAGGAATGAAAGGGCTACATGTTTAGATTCTGGGTCAAGGTTTTTAAAGTTTATCTCCTTTACCCTCTCAGTAGGGTTCAGGGTCAAAACGTCAGGAGTTAGAGCATATTCTAATTTTTCTAATTCTTTATCTACAGGAATAGCAATGGAAAGATAATCATTGTGTAATAATAAAGCCACAGGTATCTTGTTTTCAAAGGCAATTAATTTAACAAGGTTATTAAGATTTATAATTTGTGATTCATCTTCTCGCCAATCTATCTTAATATTCTTAACTTCATAGGTGCGATAAAATCCGCCTAATTCTGAAAGATTGATTATTTCAAAAAGATTAGTTGAGTGCTTTTCCATCTTTCAGCCTCCTTGCAAAGCCTTTGAAATGAACAAAAGAGACAAGTATTAGGGCTTTTTGCAAATTCATAGTCTTCAAGATTTTGCTCTTGATACCTGTGTTCTCCACACAAAGAACGAATTTCATGGATGCTTTGAAACATAAAATCTTCCAAATCTTTCAAGCTTTCTGAGTTGCAAGAATGTTTAATTACTTTCCCCTCTAATAATTGAACCTCATATAATTCAATATCCTCAAGTTTTTTAATCCCCCATTTATTTTTATTCCATAGAACCCATGCGTATAGAGCAACCTGCAACTTATGATGACCAGGTGCATAATCCTGCTCAACTTTCCAATCTATAATTGTCGGATATCCATAGGAACAAAAAAAGATAAGGTCAGGTACTACACAGACTTGTGCGCCATCGTAATTGTGGGAGAAGATCCGTTCAGAATAATATAAATCTCGCTCCTGAATATAAGAAATGAGATCTTTCTGAGAAGCGAGATTATCAAAAGATATGCTTATTTCCGCATAGATATTATCTAATTCAGATTGAGGAACCTCTTCTCCACGCTCATGTTCTAGTAAAATGCATTGGCCGTCTTTAAAATTCCAAGATTTTTGTAACCTTTGTGCCTTTGAGAATTCAAATTGCCTTTTTGCAAGTTCTATTGTTTTATTTATCGCTTCTTCCCAGTTAATCTGTTCTTTTTGTTGTAAACAAGGTAAAATAAATTTATTTATTCCCTGGTGGATAAGTGAACCCTTCCATGCAGAAAGGGATTTAACCTGTTTTAGCCGATAAGCTTCTCTACGGATATTGTCGCTTTTGACGGAGTGATGGGCTGCAATATGAGCAAAATAATATTGTCTCTGGCAACGTTTAAACATCCTGTAAGCAGACAATGACCATCTCATCATTTTATTTATTGCCTCCCCTTTTAGCCTTCTGCTTTGCTGAATATTTCTGATCAAGGAACTCCAATAAATCCTTCCAGTCTTCTGGTGATGTAAGTTCTTTAGTTCTGCGGAAGAATTGAAGAGCATTTATATTCTTAGTAATATGTTCTAACTCTGGAGGAACTTTATCTGCGAGTTTAAGAAGCTCAAGTTCGTCAGCATTGAGGGCCTTAGCAATAGCTCTGATTTTATCAGCAGAAGGTGTATACTCTATCTTGCCATTCTCTATTTTGCTAAGATAAGTGAAATTTAACTTAACTTTTTTGGCTAACTCCCGAAGAGTAAGACCCTTTTGTAGTCTCAATTCTCTAAGTTTTTCACCAAATTCCATAAAATCCTCTCTTTTTATTAAAATATAGCATATTGTTGAGTTGATGTCAACAACAATTTTTTAAAAAGGGCCAATAATGACAGGGGCAGATTATAAGGGATTTTTTAGGGGTCTTCGCAATAATAAAGGGTATTGGGAAATCCATCAAAGATGGATGAACTGGCAGTGACTGTGAGTGGGGGTTAATTCATCAATTCTCCAAATCTTATTTTGTATTTCCCGTTAGCGATCCTCATTTTGATAAGCCTAAAAACAGGGGAAAAGTATTTTGTTCAAGCCTTGATATAGGAGAGCCAGTTTTTATACTACAAACTAATAAATCGGGAGTATGAGGGGAAAACTGCTGAGTAGTTTTCCCCTCAACTGTTTCATGCCCGACGAAAAATTCAGAAAAATTTAAATTCTCAGAATCCATTGAATAATAAAGATTTATTTGTATATTGGATTTTGAATACACAATATTTTTAATGAATCTTTTCGCTCACAAATTCCTTTCAATTTCTTTTCTCTCTCAGTTTACATGGCACTTACGAAGTGGCCACTTCGTAAGTGGAAGAAGGGATTAAACAGGAATTGACTCAAAAATTGAGTCAGAATGGTTGAAAAAAGAAAAGTTTATCCTTTTTGCTAAGTCAAGATTCAAGGACTGACGCCAAAGTTTTTAGGTCACTTCACTTCAAAGGGGTTCTGGAGTCGGTTGAAATAAATCATTACTTACATCAAAATTCAAGACCTGCCCCCCTCGCCCATTCCAAGGGTTTGGAACCCTTCCTCCCCAGTCAATTCAGGACTTTTTCAGAGGTCTCATACCTTTTACTGCCCTGTCTTTGACAGACCCTATACTGTGATGTATAATGTGATGTAGTTAATGCATGAAAGGAGGCAAGAATATGCCTCGAATGATCCGCAAACAGATCTATATTGAATCGCGCCAGGATAATAACCTAAAAAAGCAGGCGCGTCATTTAGGCGTTACCGAAGCGGAAGTCATTCGACGGGCGATTGATCGCCAAATGATCTCTGTACGGTTTGGTTCCAAGGAAAAAAAAGCATGGGAGAGGGAGAATGAATTTATTGCCAAGCGTATGGCTAAGGGTCCTATTTCAGGCAGCCGTCAATGGAAACGCGAGGATGCCTATGAATAAAGGCTGATGCGTTATGGCCGATAAATTCATGGTTGATACAAACATATTGCTTTACGCTTATGACTGTGGAGAGAAGGTTAAACAACCCATGGCTTTAGCTTTATTGGACCGTTTGGTGGAGCATGATCTTGGGGTTTTGACACCACAAGTCTTAGCTGAATTTTTCGTAAATGGGACAAAGAAACTGCGTCCTCCGTTAACCATCGAAGAAGCTTACATTAGTATTCAAAACTATCTTTTGTCGTGGGAGATATTAGATATTACAGGAGCGGTTGTTCTGGAGGCAATCCGCGGGGCCCGTGCCTATCAGATGACTTATTGTGATGCCCAAATTTGGGCATCGGCGAAGATGAACCAGATTCCTATCGTGCTCAGCGAGGGCTTTGGGGATGGTGTGATAATTGAAGGTGTGAGATTCGTCAATCCATTTGGAATTGATTTCAAACTGGAGTCATGGTTCCCTGGAATGAGAACTTCATAGCGCTCATCCCTTTTTTAAAAATCTCCCTAAGTTCCATTTTCAAATAAATGAGTGACACCTTTTAGACAATGGTCAAATCGAGGCAGGGATGAATAAAAGATTTTTTCAGTCCTTTCCATCAACCCGTATTAAGTGGATATGGAGATGGATTTTCTTCGGCGTCGTTATTGGGGTGGTCTCTGGTTTCGGTGCTATTCTCTTCAATTTTCTCCTTCATATGGGGACTGAATTCTTTATGGAATATCTTGTCTCTCTCATTCTTCCACAAGGCTCAAGAGAGTTTTCCTTTTTGGGATTTCCTCTCGACCGATGGATGATTTTATGGATTCCAGCCCTTGGGGGTCTTATTTCAGGTTTAATTGTATTCTATTTTGCCCCTGAAACCGAGGGACACGGAACAGATGCAATGATTGAGAGCTTCCATAGAAAAAGAGGAATCGTTCGGAAAAGGGTTCCGATTATCAAAACTATAGCCTCAGTTATAACAATCGGTTCAGGGGGGTCTGCGGGGAAAGAAGGACCTATTGCACAGATTGGTTCAGGGTTTGCTTCATTTATTGGATCGCTCCTGAAGATGGATGAAAGGGAACGTCGAATCCTATTGCTTGCTGGTGCAGCAGGAGGTATTGGCGCCATCTTTAAAGCACCCTTAGGTGCAGCGCTCTTTGCAACAGAGGTTCTCTATAAAAGACCGGAATTCGAATTTGAAGCTATTATCCCTTCGGTCTTATCTTCGATTGTGTCCTATACTGTTTTTACACTCTATTATGGATGGGGAACAATCTTTCATATTTCAAAGGTATCTCCTGTAATTGCCCCAAGTGAGCTTCTTATTTATGGTTTTTTTGGAGTCTTTTGTGCTGGAATAGGTTACATATATATCCACTTTTTTTATGGCATAAGAGAGCATTTTTTTAATAGACTCACATTCTCAAAGATATTCAGACCTGCCTTAGGAGGGTTAATGCTCGGAGGCCTGGCTTTATTTCTGCCACAGATATTGGGAGGAGGTTACGATTCAATTCAAATGGCTATTGATGGGAATTTAAGTCTGATGATGATGTTAGCACTTATGTTTGCTAAAATTTTTGCCACTTCTTTTACTATAAGTTCCGGTGGAAGTGGAGGTGTATTTGCCCCTTCCCTCTTCATTGGTTCGATGCTTGGTGGATTCTACGGGAGATTATGTACTATATTGTTTCCAGATTTGTTACTCAACTCAACCGGTTTTGTTCTGGTTGGAATGGGAGGATTCTTCGCAGGGGTTGCAAAAGTTCCTATTGCCTCACTGATTATGGTTGCTGAAATGAGTGGTGGATATAGCTTGATAGTTCCAATGATGATTGTCTCAACCATTTCCTATCTTTTGCTGGGAGAGACTTCACTTTATGAAAAGCAGGTTTCCTCACGGATAGATTCTCCTGCCCATATAGGTGACTTTGCCATTGATATTCTGGAACATATCTCCGTAAAAGATGCCCTTCCTCCTGATAGAAAAATTGAGACCATTTCGGAGAGTATGCGATTTGAAGAGATCCTTCAACTGATCCTTCACTCTAATCAAAACAACTTCCCTGTAGTGGATGGCAATGGATATCTGAAGGGAATTATTTCATTGACCGATATAAGGAGAGCTATGCTTGAAAAGGAAATTTATAAATTGGTTATAGCAAAAGATATTGCTGTAGAAAATGTTCTGACCGTAACAATGGAGGATGATCTTAATACTGCATTGAAAAAGATGACTGAAGCAGATATCAGGGAATTGCCTGTTATAAGTCGGGAGAATCCAAAAAAAGTCATCTCCATGCTCCAAAGAAAGGATATCATCCGAACCTATCATAATCAGATTGAAAGTATTAAAGAAAAGAGATTCGATGAAAAGAATTGGTAATTCTAATTAGTTTGAAAGGTTTTTATTAAATCAGTTCTATGCATCAAGCCAAGGCCAATTTATAAATTATACCCATCAGTGCACCTCCCAATATCATCCAGATTAAGTTGAATCGAAACTTAAATATAAAAAGTACCGTAAGGATTGAGATTAAAATGGTAAATATGTCTATCAATGCAACCTGACCGAGCCGAATTGTCACAGCAATCATCAACCCTAAGGATGAGGCATTTACTCCATCCAAAAATATTCCAGCCCATATCGATTTTCTTACAGATGGAAGAATTCTACTGAGTATCCCTACGAATAAAAACGATGGGAGGAATATCCCGAGTGTTGCAATCAGCGCTGAGGACCAACCTCCCAGAATATATCCAATAAAAGTTGCACTTGAAAATACAGGACCTGGAGTGATCTGACCTGCAACCACAGCATCAAATATTTGCTGAAGGTTGAGCCAGCCGAGTTTTACAACGAACTCTGACCTCAAAAATGCCAGAAGTACATAACCACTTCCAAAAAGGACAGAACCGATCTTAATAAAGGTTAGTAATAGCATTGACTGGCTGAATGGCACAAATGTTAGAGTCGATGTTATTAATTGAATATGGACTATTGCTGGAATTGAGATGAAGGCAAAGAGGCCATGTTTCATTAAACGCCCTCCGGCATGAACCAATAAAACCAGTATCGCTCCACAAAAAAGCAATCCTATCTCATTAAATCCCATAAAGCCAAGCACAGCTATACCTATTCCAACAACCGCTGTAGTTATATCTTTGAATGCCTTTTTCCCTAAGTTCCATATTGCTTCAATCACTATACCGATTACAACAGGTTTTATTCCATAAAGTATCCATCCGATTTCAGGTATAGAACCATAATTCACATAAAACCATGCAACAAGGAGAGTAGCAGCCATTCCAGGTAAAATGAATAGAGTTCCAGCAGAGATTAATCCAAATCCCCCGGCACGGATTAATCCCAGATGAATCGCCATCTCAGTAGCATTGGGGCCGGGAATCAAATTTGTAGCACCTACAAGGTCTAAAAAGCGCTTCGCATCCAGCCATTTACGAAGGTGGACTGTTTCATGATACATAAGGGAGATATATACTGCCGGGCCACCAAAACTTAAAGAGCCAAGCTTCAGGAAAAGCCAGCAGACCTCTTTTAAACGGGTGGAAATCTTTGTAAAACTTTTTGGTTCAGCAACCATTAAATATATTAAAAACCCATTTTATTTCTAAATTGAATGGCTTTTATACTGTGAACCCAAAGGGCGTGGCAATCTAATAGATTCCTCGCTCCGCTCGGAATGACAATTTAGTAAAGTTTACTCCCCTTACTACCATAATTAGGCGCATGCAGGAGCTTCGCCTCAAAATGAGAATTCAACCATAGGCTGATCCGCTTCGGGCGGATGAGAATCGCTCAATTTAGGATTTAATTTGATATAAGTTCCTTTAATTTTTGGTTAAATCTTTCTTCCAAAGTTGATTGAAGGTCATTAAGAAGAGAATCTACCTTCTCAACAAACTCCTTGCCCTTTGGTGTCAATTTCGCTCCTCCACCTCTTCTGCCAAGCTTTGTATTTATGATTTTAAATCCAGCTCTTTGTTCAATCTTTCTTATTATTCCCCAGGCATGACGATAAGACATTCCAAATCTCTCAGCCGCCCCCTGTATTGAACCTAACTTCTCCACTGTCAAGAGTAAATCTGTTTTACCTCTACCAAGCACAACTTCTCCATTATTCTCTATCCAGAATTTTGCCTTTATTTCCATTCTACCCTCCTGTTATGATTTATTATGCTACAAAAAGCATATTTGTCAATAAAAAACTTGACAAAATTAATTAAGTAGATTAAAAATTAGTTAAGCAATTTTTAAAATAATTTATCATATGAATGAAGATATTATTCAAATTCTAAAATCCATATCTGACGAGAAGCGTCTCGAGCTTATCAAGCTTTTGATTACTCATGATCTCTGTGTGGGGGCTCTGGCACAGAGTTTAGGAATTTCTGAATCTGCAATCTCACAGCATTTAAAAATTTTAAGAGAGACAGGGCTTGTTAAAGGAGAAAAGCGTGGATACTGGACCCACTATATGGTTGAAAAGAATAAGTTAAAGGAACTGGCTGAATTCATAAAGGGATTGGCCGATTTGCCACCTTCCCCTGAGGAAATCTGCATTAAAAAGATTAATAACAAAATCTTTTGTGGAAAGGAGGGAGCAAAAATGTGTGGCTCTAAGTGTCAGTATCCAGAGAAATTAAAAGGAAAGCCCGAAGAATGCACCCCTGAGCAGATCAAAGAATGCCACGGGGATGAAAAGCATCCCTGCGAAGAAGAAAAGAAATAGGCTCTAAATCACAGATCCATCACCCCTGCCTATGGCAAGGCAGGGGTTTTCGTAGAGTATCTCCTGAACAGTGGAGTTAAAATGGACATTGTAGAGGTTTACCAACTTAGCAAAAAATATGGAGAACTGACGGCCCTTGATCGAATCTCCTTCTCCGTTCATGAAGGAGAAATCTTCGGCTTTCTTGGACCAAATGGTGCTGGTAAGACAACAACGATAAATGTGCTAACAGGATTGGCCCGGCCTACTTCAGGCTCGGCGAGGGTTTCAGGATACGATTGCGTGAGAGAAATCAAGAAGGCCCAGGCGATCATGGGTATTGTTCCAGATGAAAGCAATCTCTATGATGAGTTCGATGGATTTGAAAATCTATCCTTTTGCGCAGCCCTTTACGGTATACAAAAGGATGAGCGTGAGAAGAAGGCAGAAGAGCTTTTGGAGCAGTTTGGGTTAACTGAAGCCAAGAAGAAACCATTCAGAACATATTCCCGTGGAATGAAAAGGAGACTCACCATTGCTTCGGGGATTATTCATGAACCAAAGATTCTATTCCTCGATGAGCCAACCACAGGTATTGATGTTGCAAGTGCAAGGCAAATTCGCCAGTTGATTCAAAATCTGAATAAAAAAGGAATGACCATCTTTCTTACAACCCACTATATTGAGGAGGCAGAAAGGCTCTGTCATCGAATCGCTTTTATCGTCGAAGGAAAGATTGTTCGTATTGGAAACCTAAATGAATTGATGCGAGAGGTTCAACAGGAAAATGTGGTTCAGGTTACGTTTTCAGAGGAGGTTTCAAATCTTAAATCCTCTATCAAGGAGAACTTTTCTGAAGTGACTGTTGATCTGGCAGGAAATCATACGATTCACCTTCGCTCCTCCAATCCATTAAATTTAACGCCTTTTATGAAATTTTTTGAACAGAAAAACCTTCCTGTTTACGAAGCCCGAATCATCCGCCCATCCCTCGAAGAGGTATTTGTTAAAATCACAGGTATTGAACTTCAAAAGATGAAACAGGAGAAGGAGGGAAAGGGGAAACAGTGAAATCCTGGATTGCATTCTGGAATATACTTATTAAGGACATGAGGAATTATTACCTGAAACCACCAAACATCAGCTGGGGGCTTGTCTTTCCTGTCGCGTGGACACTGATGTTCTTCCTGAAATCCCAGACATCTCTGGATGTCAGACAAATTCTTCCTGGTGTTATGAGCCTTTCAATTCTTTTTGGGACTACATCCATGCTGGCCGTAACCATCACCTTTGAGAGGAGGGCCCGTTCATTTGAAAGACTTCTCCTGGCACCTATCGACTTAAATCTCTTAATGATTGCTAAAACGAGCGGGGCCATTATCTTTGGAATGCTCAATGCATTTGTTCCGGTCCTTTTCGCATCATTTCTAACGAGTCTCACTGGAATCAACTGGTTTCCTTTACTTGGTGCTATATTTCTGATAGCAGTGACTTCCACACTGCTTGGCCTCTTTATAGCAGTATCTGTCAAAGAAGTATTTGAAGCACAGACCTTCTCAAATTTCTTCCGCTTCCCCATGATCTTTTTATGCGGACTTTTTATACCTGTGGATGAATTACCTATCTTCTTAAAACCCCTCTCCTATATACTCCCACTCACTTACGGGGTAGACATACTGAAATATTCTATCAATCATAACGGACATCTGGGACTTCCAATCAATTTTTTGATTCTTTTTATTTTCACGGCTGGTTTATTTGCTTTGAGTATTCGTAATGTTAAACTCAAGTGGATTTATTAAGTGAAAAAATTTAAATCAGGCATGCCTTAGGCTTTTCATCTTCATTTATGCATTCTATCCCTAAATTGAGATATTAAAGAATTCCATAAAATTTTTCGCTGTCTTCTTTGCAACGAAGCTCTGGTCTAATCCTTTAAGCTCAGCTACCCCTTTTAGAGAAATCCATACATCCTTAGGTCGGGATTCTCTTCCCTGATAGATAACCGGAGTATCGGTCTCGAGCAATATCTTATCAAGCGGGGCTTTCTTAATTGCCTCGCGATGCGGAGGACTGTAAATCAAAGCCGGGGTTGCAGAGATAAGGTATCCTGCCGAAAGAATCCTATCGAGGAGATCGAGAGGCCCAGAATACCAGTGAAAAACCGCTCTCTTTATATTTTTCTCCATTACCATTTCAAAAGTCTTACGGTGTGAAAAGCGGCAGTGAAGAATGAGGGGTTTTTCTGATTCTATTGAAATATTTAAAAGTTCTTCAAAAACCCTCCACTGAATCTCTTTCTTAAGCTTAATCTTATAATCCAGACCTATCTCTCCCAATGCCACACACTCATTTATATGACTCCTGATAAAATTGAGGTTCTCCTCTATCCCCCCTTCCCTTATCTCCCATGGGTGGTAACCGAGAGCCGGATATACATAATTATAATTTTCTTCGGCAATCTTGAGAACCCTTTCATTTGAACCGACATCCATTCCCACTGCAACGATCCCGCAAACCCCTCTCTCTTTTGCCTCATTAAGAGAAACCGAAAGATCACTCAAACCATCCAGATGGGCATGGCTATCCATTATCAGTATTTTAGAACTGTTCTTTTTCTCTATTGCCACAAAATCCATATTTTTAATCTATCTATATTATTTTTTGGGCTCCATATAACCTGAGGATTCAATAATTAGGTTTCCCAATTTTTCACTTAGGCAGAAAGGTATCATGGGTGCTTGCTTGAATCGGAATTCCACAAATTTACGTATAAAACCTTTCTTTTTATCAAAAGTAACTTCACCCCATGGAATAAAGAGATTGGGATGCCCAAATCGAAATGGAAAAAATATAGAGAGATATAGTCCTGATTCATTGGTACCGATAGTCAGACAGCTATTATAGCCCATCTTCCATCGCATCTCTGCGCTCTGGAAATACCATCGCTTCCCTTGAAATTCACCTGTAAATCGATAAAAATTGGCAATTGTACTCCAACCACTTATCCGTGCAATAACAGGGAAAATTACAATTAAAATGATAAATATCAGTATTAAAATAAGCTCTGGATCCATTTTTATTTAAATACCCAAATTTTTAATGTCTCTTATTATCTAAATGACAATTTTTAAGCCCTATAGCTTTAATATTATTTTCAAATTCCAAGGCCTAATAAAAGTGTAGCATTTCCATCAAAATCTTTAACATTCTTAAACCATTCTTGCCAGAGTTTATGGAAGATTTTTAAAAAAATCTAACCAAAGGCATCAGAGATTTCCCATTATTTTCTCCCCAGAAAAACTTTTTGCAGGGTAATTGCCTGCCTGCGGCAGGCAGGCGACGACGCCTCTAAATATGGCCAGAATATATGGGGAATACCTTAAGAAGCAGATTTCATTGACATCGAAACTCCAATGCTTGAGGAAGGACAACTTGCTGAGGGATATTCTCTCTGTTTTTGATACTCCTCTCTCCAGACCCGGTCAGCATAGGCCCCGAATCGAGCTGCATATGCATCTAAATCATCTTTCAACTTTGTTACAATCTCATCTGCACCCTCGTGAGTAAAGTATGGGTGCGTCTCTTCTATAACTTCTCTATAAATATGTGGGTTGTCAATAATCATACAGGGTCTCAGGTGATTCTCATTATGGGGCTGTCTTTTCCGAATTGCCCTGAATAAAGGACTGTTTAAGGCTTCAGTTAGGGAGACATCCTTTATATTATGCATGGCCACATGGGTATAGACACATGGCTCTACATCTCCATTGGCATTGATATGAAAATATCTCCTTCCCCCAGCTATGCATCCTCGCACATGGGGACCATCATTCCAGAAATCGAGGATGAATAAAGGCCTATTCCTCCGAAAGTAGATCACCTGCCTTCTCAGATGATCCCTCTGTTCAGGAGTGACCATGAGATTAACATCTCCCTGACCATTTACAGGTATGTAGAGAAAGTACATCTGCGCAATGATACCCTTCTCCAGCAAGAAATCGATCCACTCTTGTGATGATACTACATTGACATTATACTTTGTCACTGTTGCCGAAGATCCAAAAAGAACATTTGCATTTCTCAAATGATCCATTGCCTCCATAATTTTCTTATAGACACCAGGCCCCCTCCATCGATCGGTCTCCTCCTCATATCCCTCACAGCTCACAACCACCATTGCATTTCCAAGATCCCTTATCCTTTCTGCCTTCTCCCTTGTCATCAATGTGCCGTTGGTATAAACCTGGAAGAATATCTGTGGGTGCTCCTCTATCATCTGAAAGAGGTGAGGGTACATAAATGGCTCACCACCAAGGACAGTAACGAAGTGAAGCCCTATATCCATGCATTCCCTCAAAATACGCTTTATCAAATCATAAGGTAGACCAGGATGTCTCTGGTAACCTAATGTGTAGCAACCTTTGCATCTCAAATTACATTGCCAGGTTGGACTTAGAATCATTACAAATGGAGGCCTAAAACCGTGCTCTTTCTCAAATTGATCCCTCTTCTTATTTCCCATAAACCATGCGTTATTGAAGAGGGTATTAAAGATTATGGTCCTGTTTTTTGGAGGAAGATATTCAATAACCCCACGAAATAGCCTTTTTGCTGGGTGGCCCGGGGTCTCTAACATCTTCCTCACTCCCTGGATAGCCCCTAAAATTTCAGAGTCTGAAGTCAATCTCTCTGCAAGATGGGTAAGTTGAATCAATCTCTCATCAGAAACCCTCCTCAATAGCTCAACTATCATCTTTGATGTCTGATACCCTGTAAAATCTTTGAATTGGTCTGAAATTTTCATCTCTCCCCTCCTTAAAAATTACTAACTCTGCAATGCTGTCCAGAATCCTAAGATGGCTATTGCGATACCAATAACTAACTCATTGATAAGATTCCCATTTATAGTGAATGAAGCAATTATAAGCCAAACCCCTAATATACCTATTACCCAATTCTGCCACATTTAAATTTATCCCCTTTAGAAGAAGATGATTCTTTTAATTTAGCAATTGCCATGGCCGCTTGGCCTCCCACAAACAATAAAAATATTTAGGTTAAGGCAAAGGTTAGGAAGCCGGTTTAGGCAAAGTGAATGGGTTAAGAAAATTTTTTCCAACGGAGGCAGATCCATCTGTGGCAGAAAGACCAATTGCCTAACCTATCAACAAAACTGGCTTCTTAGCCTTAACCTTCAAACCAACCACTCTTATTTTCTGAGCAATTTAAATGCCAGAAATATCTATTCTTATTAAAAGAATAAAAATAATAATTTCAATATATTACTTGGTATAGCAATTTAAGTTGTTATTGAGACTTCGTATTGAAGACCTTCATATGCGTAATCTTTCTTCGCACCTAAAAATTATTCTTAAAATTCAAATAAAAAAATGCGATATTTTATTTCGCATTTTCAAATTATTTTATCGCAATATCTATTCATCCTAATATGCCATTAATGAAAACTCCCTGGTCTTTTTTGGCTTTTTCAGAAATCTCAATAAGAGGTCTCTGAAAAAGTATATAAAATCCCCCTCACCTCGGTTGCAAGTCGTACCGACCCTTCCCTCTCCCCAAGGAGGCTGTGTCGTAATGTCATTCTATAGATTCCTCGCTTCGCTCGGAATGACACCACTCTGTTGTCATTTCGAGGCGTTAGCCGAGAAATCTTTCCTAAGATTCCTCGCTTCGCTCGGAATGACAGAAAAAGGAGGCTCGGAATGACAGAAAAAGGAGACTCGGAATGACAGACATGGCATAAACATCATTGCTACACAGTCTCTTGGGGGTAAGGGGG
>JBBITW010000064.1:0-17491 GCA_037440525.1 Deltaproteobacteria bacterium | reverse complement strand
GTTTTATAAGGGTTTGAATTCTATAGATTCCTCGCTTCGCTCGGAATGACAGAGAGGATGTTTGTCATTTCGAACGGATCTGAGAAATCTAAGAAATAGGATTCCTCGCTCGGAATGACAAACATGGCACACACCTCATAGCGATAACGCTATTTTTTCATAAAGTCAAACTTAGTCAAAAACCCGGGTTATTGGTACTAATTTCGTTCCTTTCTATGTCTGCTTACCAAGAATCTCCTTCCATCAAAGTCAAAAATAATATCGTATAAATTTTTCAAAGACTAATTATTCCGACATACTGGAATGTGTAAATATAAAGTATCTATAAAAGCCCTCCTCTGAGCTCTTATCTTAATAGTAAATTAGCTTAGTAAGATTCGACTTTTATACACTGACTTTTTTATCATTCTCTCGGCTTGGCACATCGATTGCATAAGAAAAATTAGACAAGATTTTGTTGAAGATGCGAGGGCTTCGATGAAAGAGGAGAGAGGAGATCTTTTGGGCAGTTATTCCTTCTGGATGGCACTTTGTTGCTTAATCCCTCTTTTAGGAATAATTATCCTCTCCATATTTGGAGTTTTGGGAACATGGGGATTTTATGCTTTGATCCTTCTATGCCCAATTCTACATTTTATTTTTATGAAAATTATTGTTTCAAGGAATTTGTCAAGAGGTTCGTCCAGAAATCAAAAACTGGATGGAGAATAAATTTTATGGATTAATTTTTATTCTTTCCCTTTTATAAATTTAGTTTCTCACAAAGCTTTTTTCTCTTCTTTTTAAGGGGCCTCTTTAAAGATTGTGAAAGATTGTGTAAGATTGTGTAAGAGTTATACAGTTTTTTCTTTAAAAAGGAATTTGAATGTGAAAATAATTCCCATGATGTTTGATTGATATTTAAAATAATTTATTAATAAAAGTTATAATTGAGCAATGTTTTCAATTAATTAAAAGAAAAATAGAAGTATGCTTTAAATTTTTTGGTATATCGGTTGCATTATAACTACTAAGTTTAATCAGTGTATAAAATTAATTTTCCAGTCTTTAAAAATACATCTCCAATTTATCCTGAGGATTTCATATGGGAAGGACAGAAAAAGCCTTATTAATTGCTATAATGGCAAACACCTTTCTTGTATCCTTAAAATTCTTCATGGCTAAAATTTCTGGTAGCATGGCTTTAGAGATGAGCGGATGGCACTCAGTCCAAGGCCTCTTTGTCTCCATTGCAGTATTCGTTGGGTTGATTCTATCCAGAAAAGAAAAGAGCCGCTTAAGCCGAGGAATAAGTAAGATCGAAAATATTGTTGCCCTTCTCATCTCCCTCTTCGTTTTTTTACTTGCTTATCAGATGTTTTATAAAATGACCTCTCATCATGTCCACACCCTTAAAAATGTCCCTATTGTCACTCTTGGGGCCATTTTAGGAGCGATTATATGCTATATGATGGCAAGGTTTAAGATTTATGTGGGGCAGGCTGCCCATTCTCCAAGTCTTGTTGCAGATGGTTATCATTGTAGGATTCATGTGGTGATGGAGATTGCTGTCGTGGTAGGTTTGGCAGGTTATCTGGTGGGTTTCAATAACCTCGATATGCTTGCAGCTGTTTTTGTTACCCTTTTTGTTCTGCAGACAGGATTTCGTCTGTTTAGTAGAGCTTTAATCTCTCTAACTTCAAAGGTACCTGCTGAGTACTCCTGCCATGTGACAGAAGGTGGGTTTAGGTTGAGTCGTCCTAAGGCTACTCTGGCATTTTTGTCGGTCATATTACTCGCTTATTTTTTTACAGGATTTTACAGCATCGAATGGAATGAAAGGGGAATCATTCGTAGATTCGGCCAAAAGATCGAGGAAGAGAAGACTCCAGGAATTCATTACCATCTCCCATGGCCTATCGAGTCTGTAGAACGAGTCAAAGTAGATGAGATCAGACGATTGGAGACGGGATCTTACTTGATTCTTACAGGGGATGAAAACCTTATTGAGGTTAATGTAGCTACCCATTACAAGATCAAAAATGCCTCTAATTTTCTATTTAACCTCGAGAATCCCGAAAAACTTATTCAGGACGCTACAAGGGCAGCTCTGAGGCAAGTAGTAGGAGAAATGAATATTGACTCAATTTTAACGAGTGCAAAATCATCCATTTTAATGAGGACGAAGGAGCTTACTCAGTCCTCGCTCGATCATTTAAATTTAGGCATCGATGTTATGGGAGTTCAGTTGGTCAAAGCTGATCCGCCAAAAGAGGTGATTGAAGCCTTTCAAGATGTAGCAAGTGCCCGGGAAGACAGAGAAACCTATATTAATGAGGCATATAGTTATTTGAATAGTATCATACCTGAAGCAAAGGGTAAGGCAGAAAAGATAGTTATGGAAGCTCAGGGCCTCAAGGCTGAAGTAGTTAATAAAGCAATTGGTGATGCATCTCGCTTCTTATTGCAACATGAGGAACATAAAAATTCAAGGGAAGTGACAGAAAAGAGGCTCTATATTGAGGCAATGGAGAAGATTCTCCCTTCGATTGAAAAGATCATTATAAACCCTGAGATAAAACAGGGTGTTACAGACATCTGGTTTTTTGGGAAGAATGGCAAGAAAATGATAATAGAATAAAAATAAAGAGGAGACGGACAATGAAAAGAAAGGTTTTCATAATTCTGGTCGGACTTTTATTGATTGTGGCCAGTGGATTGATATTTTTTCAAGTTGACGAACGGGAGTATGTAGTAGTAACTCAATTCGGTGAACCAGTTAATGCTATTAAAAAGGCTGGATTGAACTGGAAATGGCCTGATCCAATCCAGAGTATAACCCGTTATGATAATCGATTTATGACTTATGAATTGGGCGAGACTGAATACCTTACAAAAGATAAGAAAAATGTTATGGTGGATAGCTATATAGTATGGAGGGTGGATGATCCAATCCAATTTATGAAGACAGTAAAGACAAAAGTTGGTGCTGAAACAAGAATGGCTGATATCCTTTCATCTGAGATGGGCATAGGTATTGGAAAATACGAACTTTCTTCCCTCATCTCCATTGATTCAGAGAAGATAAAGTTTGGTCAAATGACAGATGAAATAAAGAGAGAAATTTCTTTAAAGGCTAAGGATTATGGGATTGAAGTCTCAGATGTAAAGGTTACTCTACTCAATTTCCCGGAGAGAAACAAATTAAGTGTCTTCAGGAGGATGAGGGCTGAGCGCGAAAGGATTGCAAAGGCATATCGTTCGGAAGGTGAAGAAAAGGCAACGATGATTAGAGCTGATGCAGACAAACAAAAGCAGATTATTCTTTCCGAGGCTTACAATAAGGCTCAAAAAATAAAAGGTGAAGGAGAGGCTCTTGCAATAAAAATTTATGCTAATGCATATAAAAAGGATATCAAATTTTATGAACTCATAAGGGCCCTCGAATCCTATGAAAAGTTCATTGATGGAAAAACCACAGTCATTTTATCAGCTGATTCAGAACTTCTCAAATTCATTAAATCTCAAAACCCTGATTTTTTAAAATTCCCAGAAAAAATGAGAGTCGAGGGTGTTCCCAAAGAGAAGAAAAAGTGAGGAGAAAAAGAGATGGAGGAGAATAATAATAGCCTAAGGGAGACTGATTCAAGTGGCAAAGAAAATTTAAATAAAAGAAAAATACATCTGAAGAGGTGCTTAATAAAAATAGGACAAGGAGTCACATGGATAACTGGAATTACTTTTTTTACAATCAAGGGTCTTTTTTCCCATCTCTTTACCCCTACAGGCGGAATCAGCCCTATCGATGATATAAGAGAGGCCTTTAGGCATATCCCCCTCAGGAAAAAATGGTTTGGATATATATTAATGAGCTTTTTTATCACTATTTATCTTCTTTCTGGGGTTTATACCGTTGCTCCTGGAGAAGAAGCTGTTGCAAAACTATTTGGAAAGGTGGTTCGTGAACAAATCCCAGAAGGACTTCACTATTATCTTCCCTGGCCTTTTGGTTCGATTGAAAAGGTGAATATGATGGAAATTAGAAGGGTTGATATGTGGATATCATCGAAAGATGAGTCCACACTATTCCCAAAGGAAATTCCTCCCACCTCCACCAAAAGAGAAGAGGATGGTCACAGTATGCATGGGAATTCTTCCAGCAAAATTGAGAAGTCCCCAACCGAAAATCCTGTGCGATCAAAGAATCAATTCTTAACTGGTGATGAAAACATTCTCGAGATCAAGATGAATATCCAATATCGTATCAAGGATGTCAGAGACTATCTTTTCAATACAGATCGCCCTGAATCATTTATATCTTATTCAATTCGTGCAGCGTTGACAGAGATTTTTGGAAAGATGCATGTGGATGATCTCTTGACTGTGGCCAAGTCTCAAATCCAGAAGATGATTGCTCATAGAGCACAGAATATGCTCGACGAATATAAGACAGGATTATATATTCTAAACGTCAATCTCCAAGAAGTAAACCCACCTAAAGAGGCAGCCGAGGCCTTCCGAGAGGTGGCAAGTGCGAAAGAGGAGCGTGAAGAAAAGATTAATAAAGCCCAGGGATACTGGAATGTTGCTGTACCAGAAGCTAGAGGAAAGGCTCAGAAGATAATAAGCGAGGCTGAAGCATATAAAGAAGAGGTTGTTAATAGGGCAAGTGGAGATGCCCAGAGATTTCTTTCTATGCTTAAAGAATACAAAAATACAAAAGAGATTACTAAGTATAGGCTTTATCTTGAAACAATGGAGAAGGTCCTAAACAAGGCAAATAAATTTGTTGTTGATTCGAAAAAAGAGAAGATCAATCTCAAGTTTTTAAAATAATAGAGATGATAATATGATTTCAAAAAGAATCATCTCTTATATTATATTCTACTTACTTTTATTCTCAGGATGTAGCAAAGGGGATCTTAATACTCCTGACCCGAATGTAGTTGCCTCTTTTAAGGGAGGGATAATAACTCGTGAACATTTGAAGACAAAATTCGATGAACTCATGCCATGTTGCAAAGAACGTTATAAAGGCTTGGAAGGGCAGAAATTGTTACTAAAAAACATGGTCTTACCTATTGCGATTTCTGACATTATTAAAAAGAAAAATATTGACCTTAGACAAAACATCCGGGAAGAGCTTGGAAATATTGCTGGAGAGTTGAATATGACTTTTTTACATATGAAATTCCATGAAAAGGTTTTAGAATCCGATGAAAAGTACAGGGAATTGAGAGAGACATATAGATTGCAAAAGAGAAGGCTGGAGGGTTACCCTATTTCTGAAAGATTTCAAAGGCTTTTACAGCTTCATCAGAAGATTCATCCAAATATTGCAAAAGAGGTGGAAGAGATTGGGAAAAATTATCTCCAAAAACTGAGAAATGAGGCATCAATTACAAGAAACTTTGAGTTATTGATGATAAAATCAACTGAAGATGAGCTTAAAAATTTTTATCAGCAACATAAGGATGAATATAGGGTCCCTGATCGAGTGAAAATAGAGGAGATTCGGGTTGAATTCAAAAAAGGAAGAAATGATTGCCCTAATTGTCCTGAGGAGGAGAAGGCAAAAGAGATAATTCAAAAGGCCTTAGATGAACTGAAATCTGGAGCTGAATTCAAAGAGGTAGCGGGAAAATACTCAAGTAATGTCCAGTCAATTGAACCTAAATGGTTGGAGAAAGGAGTGAATGGTCAAGAATTTGATGATATTGCTTTCTCCATTGAACCTGGGGAGATTTCCCCAATATTTAAAAGTGGGAATTCTTTTTATATCATTAGAGTTTTGGAAAAAAAGAAAGGGTATTTAAAATCATATGAGGAGGTTCGGGACCAAATAGAGAAAGAATATAAATGGCAGAAAGGAGAAGAATTTCTTAGAGAGAATAGTGATAGAATTCTTTTTAGTATAAATGGCAAACCATATACTATTGGTGACTTTATTAAAGAATATGAGAAAGAAATTGATCCTCATATATGCCATCATATGAAATATAGTGAAATGAAGCATGGGGAGAATAAAAAACCTATGTTATGCGATTTCGCCCATAATACAATCGAAGAGCAGAAAAAGATTATAAACCGAATGATTGACAAAGAGTTGATAGTTGAAGATACATTCAATCAGATGATACATGTGGAGCATCAGAGAGAGGTTGAACTCCTTACCATGTCCTATTTATATCCCATTTTCCATGAAGAGGAGATGCGAAAGATGATCAGAATTACAGATAAGATGATCGAAGACTATTATCGAAAACATCAAGAGAAATATCAATCTCCTGCAAGGGCAAAGATCCGGATGATCATGATTAAAGGAGGAGAGAAGAAAGAAGAAAAAGAGAAGGCTTACCAAAAGGCAAAAGAAGTTTATAAAAATATTAAGCCTTCCATCTTTTCTTTCAAAAAGGGAATGGATTTTGGTGAGGCTGCCCGAAAATATTCTGACGATAAAGAGACAGCCTCTAAGGGAGGTCTTTTGGATTTCGATGTTTATGAGTGTCGCAATGAAGTCGAATACATGTTGCTTCATGGGTTTCATAAAAAGATTTTTGAGTTAAAACCAGGTGATATAAGCGAAATCTTTGACTTCGGCGATGATTATTATATAGTCGAGATTATGGAAATGGAGAGAAGAAAAAAGATTCCCTTTCAAGAGATCAAGGAAGAGGTAAAGAAGGACCTTATGAAAGAGGAGCACCAGAAAGTCATGGAGAGGTGGGAAGATGATTTATTGAGGTCCATAGGATATGTGGTTTACGAGAAACCTCTCAAGGAAGTGCTTGAAGAACTGATAAACAAAAAGAAGGAAGAAAAAAATGGAAAGTTCACAAATTCGTAAAATAAACCTACGAAATTAAAAGTATGTTTATAAAATTTATACATAAGAGGGATTTTAGTAACTTTCTTCATTTATATAATCATATTGTTATATTTAAAAATCTTAAATTGATTGATATTTTTTTCTTTAAAAAGATTGGATACTATGGAGGGAAATGAACCCAATTCTTTTTCAAAGTGGCTCCATAATCATCAGATGGTATAGCGTGATGATCATCACCGCCATTGGGGTAGGAATCTGGCTTGCAGGGAAAGAAGGAATCCGCAAAGGGTTTGAGAGGAAGAATATATATGATTTTTCTTTTTACGTAGTTATATTCGGGATCGCAGGAGCAAGGCTATATTATGTTTTTTTTTCAGATCTAACTCATTATTTAAAAAATCCTTTAAAAATTTTTGCCATCTGGGAAGGGGGCTTAGCAATCCATGGTGCAATACTTGCTGGAGTAATAATTGCTCTCTGGTATACATGGAGATACAAGATACCTTTTTGGAGGTGGATGGACACATTTTCCCCTTCTCTTATTCTCGGCCAGGCAATTGGTAGGATTGGCTGTTTCTTCAACGGAGATGCCCACGGTATACCTACCAACCTTCCATGGGGAATTATCTTTCATCCAGATACATGCGCTGGGGAGATGTTTCCGGGACAGCCCCTCCATCCTACCCAACTCTACGAATTGAGTTTCAACTTAGCCATATTTCTCTTTCTTTGGAGATGGAGGAAGAAGATCCCCTTCGATGGGTTCCTCTTCTTGATGTATGCCATTCTATATTCTGCTATTCGAATCTTTGTTGAACACTTCAGAGGAGATAAACTTACTTATTGGGGAAATGTATCTGCTGCACAAACTTTAGGTGTTATTGTGATTATTATTTCATTGGTGATACTAATTATTCTTTATCGTAGGGGGAAATTATATCAGGTATAGGGAAGAAAATGAGATGATTGAGATTGGATATGTATCACTATTCATTGCTCTTATTTTGTCAGCCTTTTCAGCTCTTCTTTCCTACTTAGGGGCTCGAAGGAAAAAGGCTGAATTCATAGCGAGTTCAAAAAATGGTGTTTTCGTTGTATGCATTCTCCTCACTATAGCTTCCAGTGCCCTCCTCTATGCCTTAATTAATAGAGACTTTGGAATTGAATATGTGGCCAATTATACGAATAGAACTCTTCCACTTCTCTATACAATAACAGCCTTTTATGCGGGACAGGAAGGATCTCTTCTTTTCTGGGTATGGCTTCTCTCAATATTCTCAACTATTTTAGTCTTGAAAAATAAAGACAAAAATAGAAATCTTATTCCCTACATCATTTTTGTTTTAATGGGAATCACATTTTTCTTCTTGCTTTTGCTTACAGTTGTAAATAGTCCTTTTAATCGACTTCCTCAAATTCCAGAGGATGGGAAAGGGTTAAATCCACTCTTACAAAATCCTGGAATGATCTTTCATCCGATAACACTTTATATTGGATATGTTGGTTTTTCAATACCTTTCGCCTATGCAATTGCAGCTTTAATCACAGGCCAACTCGGAGAGGTCTGGATAAGGTCGACACGAAGATGGACTCTTTTTTCCTGGTTTTTCTTAACCCTTGGGAACCTCTTTGGTGCTAAGTGGGCCTATGTCGAATTGGGTTGGGGAGGATATTGGGCATGGGATCCTGTTGAAAATGCCTCATTGATGCCCTGGTTAGTAGCAACAGCTTATCTTCATTCAGTAATGATTCAGGAAAAGAGAGGAATGTTAAAGATATGGAATATTGTCCTCATCATCTTCACATTTTTATTGACAATATTCGGAACATTCATTACAAGGAGCGGGATCATCTCCTCAGTTCATACTTTCGGTCAATCTTCTCTTGGATGGATTTTCCTCGTATTTCTTGGAATTCTATTTTTGGTATCTTTTAATCTTTTGATTGAACGTCTTCCTCAATTAAAAAGCCGAAATGAGTTAGATTCATTCCTTTCCCGAGAAAGCACCTTTCTTTATAACAACCTGATCCTCGTGGGAATATCTTTTGCTACTCTATGGGGGACTCTTTTTCCTATCATTTCTGAGGCTTTAAGAGGAATCAAGATCACAGTTGGAGCCCCTTTTTTCAATAAAGTAAATATCCCAATCGGATTAGCTCTTCTACTGCTGACAGGTCTTTGTCCCATAATTGCCTGGAGAAGGGCCTCTTTTGAAAATGCAAAAAGAAACCTTATACTTCCTTTATGTATAACACTTATTGGAGGACTAATTTTCTACAATTTAGGTGTTCGGAAAATATATCCTTTGCTTTCTTTTACCTTCTCAGTCTTTGTTACTGCTTCAATAATTTATGATATATATCGAGCAACCAAAGCCAGGGGCCGAATGACAAAAGAAGGCCCACTTAGAAGTTTATGGGGGCTTGTGGTTCGAAACAAGAGGCGCTATGGAGGATATATCGTTCATATAGGGATGGTCCTTGTCTTTGTGGGAATCACAGGAGGAGCCTTCAAGATGGAAAAGCAGGTAGCATTGAGGAAAGGAGAATCTTTCAAAATTAAAAATTATAATGTTCGCTATGATTTCCTTTCCCATTATTTTACAGCAAATAAAGAGGTAATGGCAGCCACATTGACACTTTTAAGAGAAGGGAAGATTATTGATCGTCTTATCCCTGAAAAGAATTTCTACAGGGGGCATGAAGAACAACCCACAACAGAGGTAGCCATTCATAGCAGTCTAAAGGAAGATTTTTACGTTATCCTTGCGGGCTACG
Source organism: Deltaproteobacteria bacterium (assembly GCA_037440525.1). Classification (GTDB taxonomy): domain Bacteria; phylum Desulfobacterota; class BSN033; order BSN033; family UBA1163; genus JBBITW01. Next base: position 7,905 of record JBBITW010000064.1, on the reverse strand, counting down.
AAGGAGATTTGGTTACTTTAAAAATATTAATAAATCCCCTAATTGCTTGGCTCTGGATTGGGGGAATAATAATATCTATTGGTACACTTATAACGCTATTACCAGAAAGGGGAAAACTTCTGATCAAAGGAGACAAATGAAGACTAATCTAATAAGAATCATATTTATCCTCTTTCTTCTATTTCCTATCAGAGGGTTATTTCCACCTTCTGTAATCTCCATTACAGTTGATGAGATCATGCAGGAGCTGATATGCCCATGTGGCTGTAATATGGTTTCTAACTCCTGCGAAGGTGCAATGGAATGTTCTGCTGCTGGCAACATCAAAGGCTTGGTACTTGAAAGATTAAAAATTGGGCAGTCAAGGGATGAAATTTTAAAATATTTTATCAGCGCCTATGGTGAAAAAATTTTATCAGCACCAACAAAAAAAGGTTTTAACCTGATAGCATGGGTGCTACCTTTTTTGGCTCTTTTTGTTGGAGGTGGGTTTATATACTTTTTATTGAAAAAATGGTTTTCAAGAGGAAATCAACTCCTCCAATGGGAGGTAGGAAATATGGAGAAGCTTGATAAGAAATATATTGAAAAGGTGAGAAATGAGTTAATGGATTTTAAATATTAAGGAATCTTATATGTGGATATATTTAGCTATACTTATTATTTTATTTGGATCAGGGTATTGGATGAGCTATCCATTATTAAAAAAAAGAAAATTTAATTTTTCTTTAAAAGAAACCTCTGAGGATTTAATACATGATTTAAAAACCGAGAAAGAGCAGATTTATTTAGCTATTAAGGAACTTGAATTTGACTACAAGATGGGAAAACTATCTGAGGAGGATTACAGAAATTTGAATGAGAAATACGTGCTAAAGGCTGCTAAAATTCTCAAAATGGATGAGCAAATGGAAGAGAAGGGAAAATCATTAGATAAGGAAATAGAAGAAGAAATTGAGAGTGAAGTTTTAGTTCTGAGAAAGAAATTGGAAAAGAAAAAAAATCTCTTTTGCAACCAATGTGGCCGAGAAGTCTTTCACGAAGATAGATTTTGTTCATGGTGTGGTAACAGACTTTGAAAAATACTAAAATGTATAGAATAGTTAAAAGAGAAATTTATTTTTTATTTCTTGCAATTCTTTTTTCCCAGATTACTTTCACCTTACCCTTGGGACAAGCTGAAACCCAAGGAGTGATACGAGGGAAAATTAAGAATGGCACTATTGGTGGAACTAATCCCACAAATATCGAAGTCATACTTTACATTTTAGGTGAGAGAGAGGATGAAATCGCTAAGACAAGGACAAACAAAGATGGTTCATTTATTTTTTCTAAACTAAATATTGAAAAAGATAAATCTTATTATGTGAAGACTAACTACAGAGGTGTTGAATATTTTAGTCCTACAATCTCATTTGATAAGGGAAAGGAACATTTTATTAATCTCACAGTCTATGAAACAACCGATAAGGATGACAATATCTATGCTAAGGTCCATCATATCTTCATGAATCTTGAAAATGATAATCTCTTTGTCAAGGAGATTATAATCTTGGAGAACAGGGGAGATCGTGTCTATGTGGGGTTACGTGAGATAGAGCCACAAAGAAGAGAGGTGATAAGGATATCACTGCCAAAGAATTCAAAAGACCTTGAATTAGAGAGAAACCTAATGGAATGTTGTATTATAAAAACAATAGATGGGTTTGTAGACACGATGGACATCAAGCCAGGACTTAAGGAAATCTCTTTCACTTACCAGATTGATTATGGCTCCTCCGTTTATAATCTCAACAAAACAATTTATACCAAGACAGAATCGATTGATTTTTTTGTCCCTGATAAAGATGTTGAGGTAAAGAGTGAAATATTACATTTAAGAGGGACAGTTGAAAACAGGAATGAACAATTTAAACATTTCGCAGGAAACTATCTTAGGCCTGGCTCTGAACTTATTCTTCAGTTTAAAGGCCTTCCTCGAGGAAGGGTGATTTTTAAATATTTAATTCTTATATTGGTATTTTCTGCATTCGCAGGAGGGCTTGCCTACCCCTTCATAAAAAAGCGGAAGCATATGGTGGAGATTACTCAACAAGGGCTATATTCACTTAAAGAAGAGAAGGATTTGATTTTTAAAGAGATTGTATATCTGGATCAAAGGTTTGAATCTCGGGAGATTGATCACGAGGAGTACCAGTCAAAGCGTAAGAATCTAATCGAGAAAGCCGTCATGATAACCCGGCAGATGAGAAAGGAGAATGAAGTTTGATATGAAGAGGAATAAGAAGATAAAAATCATCATCGTCTCAATGATAGTCCTTTCGGTTATCGGCTATCTCACTTACACTGGGATAAGAGATACGATGGCTTATTTTCTTACTGTGAGTGAACTCTTGGCTAGAGGCCCTTCTGACGGGAAGACCAGCTTCAGGGTCGGTGGAGAGGTGGTTCCGGACTCAGTCCAATGGGATCCCAAAGGTCTTAAATTGACTTTTAGGATTGGGGACGGGAGGTCAAGCATCCTGGTAAGCTACGAAGGGGTGGTGCCCGATACTTTTAAACCCGGGAATGAGGTGATCGTGGAGGGAAAGTATACAACTGCCGGGTTATTCAGCGCCACAACCATCATGCCAAGGTGCCCATCAAAGTATGAATAAAAGGGATTATGTAATCGAGGTGAAGGATTTGACAAAGTGTTTTGGTTACAAGAAGGCCCTAAACCGAATTAATCTATTCCTAAAGAAGGGGGAATGTCTGGCTATCTTTGGTCCGAATGGAGCCGGAAAGACAACATTAATCCATATTCTATCCTCCCTTATGAGACCTACATCGGGTCAAGTTATGATTTACGGTTATGATTTACAGAGGGATGGTGAAGAGGTGAGAAAAAGGATCGGTGTCATTTCCCACCAAACATTCCTTTACGATGAGCTTACTGTTTTTGAAAACTTAAAATTTTATGGTCGGATGTATGATGTAAATGAGGCAAATAAAAGGATAGAAGAGGTTCTCGAACGTGTCGGGCTGAGCGATTGCAAATCCGATCAGGTTCAAACGCTTTCACGCGGAATGAAGCAACGTCTATCCCTTGCCCGGGCCATCCTGCATAAGCCTTCCATATTGCTGCTCGATGAACCCTATGCAGGTCTGGACCAGAATGGGAAGGAGAGCCTCAAAGGGATTCTTGAGGATTTCATCGAGAGTGGAGGAACGACTATCATGACTTCTCATGACCTTGAAAGGGCTCTTGAGGTCTGTAGCCAGGTGGCTATCATGAGTTTTGGGATCATCGTCTTCACGGAAGATATCTCAAGGATCAAGAGGTGTGAATTTCAGAACCTCTATTTCAACTTTACGGAAAGGAGAAGTTACCTTTGAGTGTATTAAGGAAGGTAAGTGCCATCGTATGGAAAGACTTCGTATGTGAAATCCGAAGCAAGGAGATGCTCATCTCCATGTGTGTTTTCTCTTTTCTTGTGATCATCATCTTCAATTTTATCTTTCCCTTTGACCTTAGGTATGTGGAAGGGATCACACCTGGAATCCTTTGGGTGGCCTTCATCTTTTCTGGACTTCTGGGAATGGGTCGATCATTCGGGGCTGAGAAAGATAAAGGATCCTTTAAGGGATTATTACTTTGTCCAGTAGGAAGGGGAACGATCTATGTCGGAAAGATGGTGGCCAATTTCATCTTCATGCTTTTGATGGAAGTCTTCACTCTTGCCATCTTCGTTCCTCTCTTCAACATAAAGATCATCCCCATTCTGTTCCTTTTGGCCCTCATCATCTTGCTGGGGACGTTTGGCTTCACCGTGATTGGAACGATTTTTTCGGCCATCTCGATCAATACGAAGGCAAGGGATGTGATGCTGTCGCTGCTCGTATTCCCGATCGCCGTACCGCTGATCATCGCTTCAATCAAGGCGACGGGGAAGGTTCTTGACGAAAAATCGATCCACGAGGTCTATTCTTGGCTGAAGATCCTGTTTGCTTTCGATCTCACCTTCCTGCTCGTCTCCTATCTGACTTTTGAATTTGTGGTGGAGAAGTAAACATTCATGAGGAGAGTGTCGACAATTGTCTTCGAAACCATCACCCTGGGGGCAATGCTCCTGGCTCTTTATGCCATATTTCTATACGCTCCCATCGAAAAGACGATGGGAATCGTCCAGAAGATATTCTATTTTCACGTCTCTTCGGCTTTCGTATCCTTTTTTGCCTTTTTCATTGTCTTTCTTAATAGTATATTATATTTATTTAAAAGAGAGAGGAAGTGGGATATTTTGGCTCTTTCCTCTGCTGAGATTGGGGTAATCTTTTGCACCCTTGTCCTCATCACGGGCCCCATCTGGGCGAAACCTGTTTGGAATGTCTGGTGGACATGGGACCCACGACTGACGACCACCCTCATCCTCTGGTTCATCTATGTCTCCTATCTGATGTTGAGAAGGGTGGCTGGAGAGGGCCAGAGTTCATCCTTTGCAGCGGTCTTCGGGATCATCGGTTTCATCAACGTTCCTATCACCTTCTTTGCCATAAGGATATGGAGGAGCATTCATCCGGTCATCATTAGTACGAAAGGAATCAACATGAGACCCCCGATGCTTTTTACTTTGATAATTACACTTTTAGCCTTCATACTCCTCTTTTTCTACCTCCTGATTGCGAGGGTGAGGTTAGAGAAAATAAGGGATTACTATGGTGAGTTGAAGGCTTTATTGGAAGAGAGAAGATATGGATGGCGAAAGGAGGATCATCCGAATGGGAAATGAAATTTATCTTTTTTCCGCATATAGTATTTCATGGATAATTATTTTTCTTTACACCTATGGCATCTCCAAAAGACAACGCAGACTTGAAGATCAGATAGCTGAAATGGAAAAGTGGTTTATTAAAAAGGATTTTTGATGAAAATTAATGATTCTAATCCCTTGATAAAATTGATAAAATGGGAAAGAAAACGTAAAAGTCTTATATGAGGAGGAAATTAATTATGAAAAAGATCATAATGGCTTTGACTTTTGGAATAAGCACGATGGTAAGTTCTATTGGATTGTCTTATCAATTGGACTTGGAATGGAAGGCATTAAAAGATATCAATATTAAAACAGAGATCCTAGATACCGGAATATCTCCTGACGAAAAGATTTTATTTATCCTATCCAGGGGAGAGCTAATTGTCTATTCCATTGGCGAGGGAAGGACCATCAACAGAATTCCATTAGAACAAGAATTCGTCAAACTCAATTATCTTCCAAAAATAAATGCATTGGTCCTTAGCACTGCTTCAAAAAAGGATTTACGGATTATCATGCTGGAATTTATTAAAAACTTTGACCTTGCAGAATTACCTTATCAAGGTCCAATTAATGCTCCTGTAACAATTGTAGTTTTTAATGACTACCAGTGACCTTACTGCGCCAGGCTTGAGCCTACACTCCAGCAGGTGCTGGAGAAATATCCAAATGATGTCAAACTGGTTTTTAAGAACCTTCCATTGAGAATGCATGCATTTTCAAGAAAAGCAGCAACTGCGGCACTGGCTGCCTCAAAACAGAAAAAATTTTCTGAGTTTCATAAAAGGCTCTTCTTATATCAAAAAAACCTTAATGACAACACGATTCGTGAGATTGCCAGAGAGATTGGCTTAAATATGGAGCAATTTGAACAGGATATGATTGATCCTAAAATTCAGGAGATAATTGATAAGGATCTCAGAGAGTCGAATCAACCAAGGATAGAGTCAACTCCAACAGTTTTTGTAAATGGAAAATTACTTAGAGATATTTCAATACAGGGGTTCGAGCAAGCAATTGAGACTGAATTGAGGAAAAAGAAATAGAATTTACTCTAAAAAATGAGGCGAATCAGTCTTTCAAAAGAATTATAGAAGCACATGGAGCCACCATCACCGTTCATTCAGAAAAAGGGAGAGGGATAAATTTTATTATAGTTTTTCCGTTAGATTGAGCAATTGAAATGATGACTAAACATCAGTCCCTGAGGTGTAAAAATCTTTTGCAGTTTTATAGAGATGTTAGGATATATTGTGAAGAAATTTACCATAAAATAAATATATCCCATCCCTTTAAATACCAAATCTATTCAATAAAATTAATAAATTGAAAAACTCACATCTATTTCATCCTATAAATACTTTTGGCATACTTCTTGCTTTTAATATTTTTATTAGAAACAATATTATTCAAGAGGGCCTTTTAAAAACAAGATGACAAAGAAATAAGAAAATGAAAAATCTTATATTAGGAGGATAATAATGGAAAAGTGGCTCATTCTTTTAGGTATAATTGGATTGATATTCTTTTTGATTAAACGAGGTGGAGTTGGAATGGGATGCTGTGGTGGCGGACACTCTCATGGAAATCGATCAGAAAATTCAGAAGAAAAAATAAAAGATAATCCTAAGCAGTTGGCCAATAGGAAAAAAGACATTTCATAGTTATCGCTATTTCAGAATAATACTTCAAGGAGAAGGTTTTTGTAATAATTTTTTGGAGCCTTAGGATAATTTTTTCATTAACAAATTTTTTCGGTATATGTGTCACATTATATTATTTTTCCCAATAATTGGCCTATCTTTGTTTTATTTTTTATCTTTTCCCGTGGCCCTTCCCACTTACATTGCAATCTTACTTTTTACTTGGTTAATCTATTTTAAGGTTATTAAGGCAATGAAGGGTAAGATTAAGACTGGAAAAGAGGCTTTAATAGGCCAGGAGGCATTAGTTCTGAAAGATATTGATCCTGATGGAAAAGTAATGGTATCAAGTGAGCTCTGGGATGCTACGGCAATCAATAAGAAATTTTATAAGGGCGATAAGGTTTTGGTATTTAATGTGGATGGATTGAGGCTTATTGTCGGAGACCAAAAGGACAGAGGGGGTTCATTAAAAGGATAATGGATGTGATTTCAAGCGAGGAAGTCTTATTTTTAAAAGTTACAGAAAAGGTAAAAAGGAAATGGGATCTGGTTTCCTATTATTATGATATTTATGAGTCTCTTTTAGAGAAGTTGGTGCTTTCAAAGTGGCGAAATAAGGTCTTTGAATATTTGGATGGAGAGGAAATTCTTGAAGTTGGTGTTGGGACAGGAAAGAATTTTGATTTTTACCCTTCGGGTAAGAAGTTTATGGCAATAGATTTTAGCCCGGGGATGTTAAAGCGAGCAAGAAGAAAGGCAGAAATAAAAAGGATCAGTGTTGATTTGAGGGAGATGGACATCCAAAGGCTTCAGTTTGATGATCAATCTTTCGATACAGTTGTTGGGACTTTTGTTTTCTGTTCAGTTCCTGATCCAGTTCAGGGGCTGAAGGAGGTCAGAAGAGTTTGTAAAAAAGGTGGAAGGGTTATCTTATTAGAACATGTCAGGCCAAATGGTAGATTTTTAGGAAAAATCTTTGATATATTAAATCTATTAACAGTAAGATTAATGGGAGTTAATATTAATCGAGAGACTGTTAGAAATATAAAAATAGCTGGGTTAGGAGTGGAAAAAGAGATGGATCTCTTTAAAAGTGTTGTAAAGATGGTTATAGCTTCTCCCTGAAAATCTTTTCAAAAAAGAGAAGTAGGGGATACAAAAATTTTTGTAAAAAATACAAAGTTTACCCTATTTACATTTTATATTGGTTTAAATATAATTTTAATATTAGAGGTATTTTTTTATGGCAATAGATCTTGTTTGCGGTATGGTTGTTGAGGAAAAATCTGCTCCCGCCAAATATACTTATGAAGGAGTGGATTACTTTTTTTGTGCAAAGTATTGTAAAGAGGCCTTCGAGAAGGAACCTAAAAAATATATCGATGGGATAAAGCAGTGGGGAAATGCGATAGATCCGGTCTGTGGAATGACTGTTGAGATTCCTCATGCTTCGGCTATGAGTG
>JBBITW010000063.1:0-17605 GCA_037440525.1 Deltaproteobacteria bacterium | reverse complement strand
GTCTACAATTTTTTCCTTGACAAAATTTTTTAGGTTTGCGATATAATCTCAAAAATACTAATCGTTTAGTATGCAAATGGTTCAGAGGGTTAAGAATATAGCAAAACAGTCAAATGAAACCTCACAAAGGATTCTTAATCAGGCCATGAGAATCTTTTTAGAAAAAGGCTATCACGGAACCTCCATTGATGAGATCACAAAAGCAGCAGGATTAACAAAAGGTGCCCTCTACTGGCATTTCAAAAATAAAGAAGATCTCCTAAGAAGGATTATAGATGAGCATGAAGAGCGTTTCCTCGATGGAATGATTAAGGCAGTTAAAGAGGTGGAGGGAGGGGTACTTGAAAAGTTTGAAAAATATATTCGATTTAACTCCGCATTTGCATATTACAACAGGGAGTTATGTGTTTCTTTTACCACTTTGGCTGCGGAGTTAGTGGGAGCTCATCATGAGATAGAGCCCAAAATTAAAAGAAGCTATAAGAAATATCAAAGATTCCTTTCAGATTTAATTTCAAGAGGGAAAAGAGAGAAGATATTTAAAAAGGAATTTGATTCCGATCTTGCTGCGCTTGCAATAATCGCATTTCATTCAGGGATTTTATTACACTGGTATATGAATAGAGATGAAATTGATGGAGAGGCCTATGTTAAGACTTTTAAAAAAATTATGCTTCAAGGATTAATGGCTTAATTACAGGAGAAACTAATGGAATTTGAACTTTCAGAAGAACAGATTGATATAAAAAAGGCTGCCCGGGAGTTTGCTGAGAAGTCATTCATAGAGGTTGCAGAGGACTGTGACATCCATGAGGCATTCCCTATGGATTTATGGAAAAAGGCCTGTGAATTGGGCTTTATTGGTGTATTCATAAAAGAGGAATATGGTGGAGTTGGCCTTGGAATTCTGGAGAATGCTCTGATCACAGAGGAATTTGCGAGGGTTGATCCGGGCTGTGCACATATAATCCTCACAACCCTTGGCTCGGAATTTATACAATTCTACGGAAGGGAAGAACAGAAAAGGAGATATCTTCCTCCTCTTCCTAAGGGAGAGGCCATCACAGGAATGGCAATTACTGAACCTGATGCAGGAAGCGATGTAACATTAGTGAGGACAGTAGCAAAGAGAAATGGGGAGCGATACATCATCAATGGTAGCAAGATGTTCATAACAAATGGCTCGATTGCCAATTTTATTGTTGTATTCTGTCTTACAGCAGAGGATGAGCCTTCAAGATTTAGGCGCCACAGTGCAATAATTGTAGAAACGGATAGGAAGGGGTTTGAGGCCCGTAAGTTAACAAGGAAACTTGGTGCAAGGGCTTCAGATACATCAGAGCTTCAATTTGTGGATGTAGAGGTTCCTCAAGAAAACCTCATAGGGAATGTGGAGGGAGAAGGATTCTATCAATTGATGGGAGTTTTTAACCGAACTCGCATTACTGTTGCGGCAATGGGTGTTGGAATTGCCCAGGGAGGCCTTGAGAAGGCTATTAAATATTCGAGACAGAGAAAACAGTTCGGGAACCCTGTTGGGAGCTTTCAGGCAATTCAATTCAAGATTGCAGAGATGGCTACCCGTATAGAGGCAGCAAGGGGGCTATATTATAAAGCAGGCTGGATGGTGGATAGGGAAAAGATCGATCCCAAATTGATTTCGATGGCAAAATGGTATGCAGGGGAAGTTGCTGTAAAGGTGATTGATGAGGTTGTGCAGATACATGGTGGATATGGTTATTTAGGGGAGTTTGGAATTGAACGGCTATACCGCGATGCTAAGATAGTTGAGATTGTAGAGGGAACAAAGGAGATTGAAAAATTGATAATAGCTCGAGAATTACTTGGAAGGACATAGTATTATTAAAACTGAAAGGAAGGGGTGGATATGAAAAAGGTTGTGATTGTCAGTGCGGTTAGAACACCTATAGGTAATTTTGGAGGTTCTCTCAAAGATGTAAAACCTATTGATTTATTGATTAGAGTTATGAAAGAGAGTTTAAGGCGTGCTCAAATTGAAGAAAAAGATCTGGATCAGGTCATAATGGGGAACTGTTTCTCCCCTGTTGATCAAAATATTGCTCGAACTGCTTCCCTTCTCATGGGCATACCTGATCATGTACCAGGTTTTACAATCAATTGTGCTTGCGCCTCAGCCTCTCAATCTGTTATCCAGGGGGCTAATGCTATTGCGCTCGGACAGGCAGACATCGTATTGGCAGGGGGAGTTGAATCGATGAGCAATGCACCATATATTATGGAGACCATTAGATGGGGGCAGAGGTTGAGACATGCTCAGGCAATTGACCTATTCTGGAAAGGGATGCAGGAATACCCTATAGGTGGAGGGATGGGGATGGCAGCAGAGAGGCTTGCAGAAAAATATAATATTAGTCGTGAAGAACAGGACTCTCTTGCCTTGAGCAGTCACCAGAGGGCAATTCGGGCTATAAAGGAGAAAAGATTTGAAAGAGAGATAGTTCCTGTGGAGGTTATATCAGAAAAGGGGAAAAGGATTGAGGTTTCCAGAGATGAACATCCACGAGAGGATACCTCACTTGAAAGTTTGAGCCGTTTGAAGCCTGTTTTTAAAGAAGGTGGCTCCGTTACTGCTGGTAATTCATCAGGACTAAATGATGGGGCTTCAGCTATCATCCTGATGAGTGAAGAGCAGGCGAAAGAGAGAAGATTGGAGCCTCTGGCTAAGATTCGTTCTTACTGCATGGCGGCTTCAGATCCATATCTTGTTGGTCTTGCTCCTGTCCCGGCAATAAAAAAGGTCCTGGAGCAAACCCGTCTTACTCTGAAAGATATTCAACTTATAGAGATCAATGAAGCCTTTGCATCTTATTATCTTGCCTGCGAAAAGGAACTCGGGCTGAATCGAGATATAGTAAATGTCAATGGAAGCGGGATATCTCTGGGGCACCCTGTTGGTTGCACAGGATGTCGAATCCTGGTAACTCTTCTTTACGAAATGGAAAGACAGGGATTGAGCTTAGGAATCTCCTCCCTCTGTGCTGGTGGAGGAGTTGGGACAGCCATCCTTGTTGAGAGATAATTAGATAATGATTTAAATTACTGAAAAAAACTCTTTATTTCACCAAAAAACTCTTTGAGGAGGGGATTTTCTTAATGGAATTGAACAAAATAGCTGTCGTGGGCGGAGGATTAATGGGAACAGGTATTGCTCAGGTAGTGGCCATGGGAGGCTATAAGGTCACAGTGAAAGATATATCACGGGAGATTCTTGAGAGAACAGAGAAAAAAATAAAGCAGAGGCTTAAGGAATTGGTTGCTAAAGGGAGGTTAACAGATCAAGAGGCAAGAGCAATACTGGAGAGGATAACTTTTACAGAAGAAACGAAGGAGGCTTTGGCAGATGCCGATTTCATAATCGAGGCAGTTCCCGAAGACCTCAATTTAAAAAAGAAGGTCTTTTCTGAAATGGATTCTATTGCAAAACCTTCAGCAATCTTTGCCTCAAACACATCAGAACTAAGCATCGCCTCTCTTTCGAGCAGCACAAATCGGCCCGAGAATGTTATTGGAACACACTGGTTTTTCCCTCCACAGGTAATGAAGCTTATTGAGGTTGTTGTAACTCAAAAGACCTCTGATAAAACCCTAAAGACGACTTTAACCTTTTGCAAGAAAATAGGCAAGGAAACCGTTGTCTGTAAAGATGTCCCAGGATTTATCACCAGTCGTGCTATATCAGCACTTGTTGCAGAATGTATGAGGATTTATGAAGAAGGTATTGCATCGATTGAGGATATAGATAAGGCTATGAGATTTGGCTTTAACCATCCAATCGGTCCTTTCCAGCTGATGGATATGTCAGGGATTGATGTTGTTTATCATTCCCTTAAGAATCTCAAAGATGTTTATGGAGAACGTTTCAAACCAGGTAAAAAGATGGCAGAACTGGTTGAGAGGGGAGAGCTCGGCCAAAAGACAGGAAAAGGGTTTTATAGCTACAAAAAGGATGATTAAGTAGATCTCCTTTTAAATTAACGAAAATAGGGAAGAATGAAATGACCTTTGGAGATGTCTTGAGATTTTATTCGAAAAGAAATCCAGAAAAGATAGCTATATATTATCTTGATAGATCGATTACCTACCGGAATCTCAATATAAGAGCAAATAGGCTGGCGAATAAATTGATGGGTTCTGGATTTCGCAAAGGCGATAAGATATCAATACTTCTTCGTAACTGTAGCGAATACGTTGAAATAATATTTGCTACGTCCAAAATTGGTTTAATCTCCGTACCCATCAATTTTAGATTGGCCTCTGATGAGATCAAATATATCATAAATGATTCAGATTCAAAGGGATTAATCTTTGAAGAGGAGTTCATTGAAAAGATTATTCCCATAAGGAATGAGCTTAAAATAGATCCTGATAGATATTATCTTATTGGTAATAAAAAAATAGAAGGTGTTAATCTTTATGAAAGTCTATTTGAGAATTCATCTTCTGAAGAGCCCTGTATAGAAATTGACGAAAATGGCTGTTTTGTAATCTGCTATACCTCTGGGACAACAGGAAGGCCAAAAGGGGCAATGTCTTCCCACAGGTCAAAGATCCTTGATGCGTTTGCACAGGCAATCTCCTTCAAGATTTTTGAAGATGATATCCATTTAGCCGCCGCCCCTCTTTGCCATTCAGGAGGTATGTTCTTCTGTCTTGGAAGACTCATTGTGGGTGGAACAGTCTGTATTATGCGGCAATTCGATGCTGAGGAGGCTTTGAGACTGATAGAGGAGAGAAAGATTACGAATACCTTTATGGTTCCCACAATGTATAATTTCATCTTAGAATTGCCTGAAGAGAAGAGGAGGAAGTATAATATTGACTCTATGAGAGTTCTTATATGTGCAGGCTCCCCCTTGCCTACAAGGGTTAAAGAAGGGGTTATTAGATTTTTTCACAAAGCAGGTCTATATGAATTCTATGGTTCAACAGAGAGCGCAGTTGCCACCTACATTGAACCCCAGGATCAATTGAGAAAGATAAGATGTGTTGGGAAACCATACTGGGGTGTAGAAATTAGGTTATTAAATGAGATGAATGAAGAGGTCTCTATCAATGAAACAGGAGAGATTGTTTTAAAGAGTCCATACCTCATGGATGGTTATTATAAACGCGGGAGAGAGGGATTTGAAGGGGATGGTTTCACACAGGAGATCTCGGGAGGCAGGATGAGGAAGGATACTTTTTCATTGTAGATAGAAAAGTTGATATGATCATTTCAGGTGGAGAAAACATCTATCCAGCAGAGATTGAGGATGTGCTTTATTCGAATCCAAAAATTCTGGAGGCGGCAGTGATTGGTGTCCCGGATGAAAGATGGGGAGAGTCAGTGAAGGCCTTAATTGTATTGAAAGACGGTGAGGTGGCTGATGAAGAGGAGATAATCGAATTCTGCAGGAAGAGATTGGGCAGTTTCAAGGTCCCGCGATCAGTGAGCTTTTTGAGAGAGTTACCAAAAAGTTCTTCTGGAAAAATCTTGAAGAGGATACTGAGAGAAAAATTTTGGGAGGGAAAGGAGGTGAAGGTCTGAATAAAAAATTAAAATTGTTTTAAAATGAATTTTTTTATGATTACTAAATAAAAAATAGGGAGGTGGTCTTAAATGAAAAGGTTATTTCTTATTTTATCTATTTTCATAATTTGGGGTGGATTTATATTCAGTGTCTACGGAGCCCCGGCAGAAAAGACATTTGAGCTTTCGATCAGTCATATGTATCCTGCTGGTTCATTCGAAGATCGTCATATACATCGCTGGGCAAAAAAGGTTGAAGAGGAGAGTAAAGGTAGGCTTAAATTCCGCATATTCCCTGGAGGGGTTTTGGTCAGTGCCTTTGAGACATACTCAGGAGTGGTCAAGGGAGTTACAGATATAGGTGCAAGTTACCGTTATGACAGAAAAGGGGCAGAGCTTACAGGAATGGTATCTGAGTGTTTTGCAGGCATTCCTGATGCCGTTACCGGTACTCGGATTCTCGATGAGATCAGGAAAAAGTTCCCAGAATGGAATAAAGAATGGGAGGCTGTAAAGCTTCTCTGGGCTGCTTCAGATGGGCCTGCAGTAATCGTTACAAGATCGAGACCGGTTAGAACCCTGGAAGATTTGAAAGGTCTCCAGTTGAGGGTGCCGGTGAGGGAAGCTGCTGAAGGGCTTAAGGCACTGGGTGGCACACCTGTTGGCATGCCATTATCTGATTATGTGATTGCCCTCGAAAAAGGAACAGTGGATGGTGGGAGTATGCAGAAACGTGCAATTCAATCCTATAAAATCGCCCCATCGGCAAAGTACGCTACACTGATGAGTCTTTATAATCCCTCTAACTGGTTTACGGCAATGAATTTGAGCAAATGGAAGTCTTTGCCCCCTGACCTTCAGAAGGTGATAGAGGATAATTGTGAATGGGGGAAACGTGATTGTGCTGAAACCTTTGATGCAGGGGACAAAGAAGGTGTAGAATGGGCAAAGAAACAGGGTATGGAGTTTATTCCCCTAAAACCTGAGGAGAAAAAGAGGTGGTTAGCAATCTTGGGGGAGACATACGGTAAGATGGCTAAGGCACTTGATGCCAAGGGAATTCCTGCAACAAAGGTTTTCTCCTTCATACGGGAGCGTATGGAAGAATATGTGAAGTAATTTGATTTTTTATCAATATTTCGAAAAAAATAATTTTAAGAATTAAAAGGCCGCGCCTGCTTTTTGGAGATAACTCCAATGAATATCTGGTTGAGATTGGGTTTATTAATTAATAAGATATTCCATCTATTAGCCAGTGTTGGTTTATTGATTGCGATGATTATGGTTGTTATCAATGTCTGCGGGCGCGGTCTTTTCTCCTCCCCCATCATGGCAGCCGTTGAAATCGTTGGCTTAGCAGGGGTTTTCTTAATATCATTTGCACTGGGGATTACGGAGAAAGAAGAGGCCCATATAGTTGTCCAGATGGTGGTTAGCAGATTCAGAAAGCGAATTCAAATACTTTTTAGAATTTTTAATCTACTCCTGAGTCTGCTCACCGTTGCTCTACTCATCTGGGGAGGATTTTTAGAGGCCTGGGAAGATGCAACCACAGAAGGGGCTACTACATATGTGCTTCGTATAAGTAGAGCCCCTTTCAGGATAATCTGGGTAATTGGTTGTTTAGCTTTTTTTGGATTCCTTGTTAAAAATCTAATCCAAAACCTTTATAAATTTAGAAAAAGATGAGTCCTGTTATTATTGGTATTATTGGAATTATTTTGGTCCTCGTCTTAATGGCCTGTGGATTATCAATAGGCATTTCCATGGTCCTTGTGGGCTTTGCAGGATTTGCATATATGGTCAATGTTACTGCAGCACTCCATGTGCTGGGAACTGTTCCATATGGAGTTATAACCAGTTATGATTGGATAGTCCTTCCCCTCTTTTTCTTTATGGCTGCCATCCTCTTCTACGGAGGATTGGGCCAGAATATTTACAGGCTCGCTTACTACTATCTGGGACGTTTCCCTGGGGGGTTAGCAATTGCCACCATAGGGGCAATGGCAATATTTGCAGCCATTTGTGGTTCGAGTATAGCTGGGGCAGTTACCATAGGAACAATAGCCTTGCCAGAGATGAAAAAATATAAATATGATGACTCCTTAGCTACCGCGAGTATAGCGGCTGGAGGGACACTGAGTATACTCATTCCCCCGAGTGTAATCTTTATAATTTATGGAATTATTACCGAGACTTCAATTGTAAAGCTCTTTATTGCTGGAATCATTCCAGGGATAATCTTATCCTTCCTTTTTATGGTCATGATCTTCATCCGCGCTCGAATGAATCCAGAAATCGGACCTCCAGGACCAGAAGTAAGCCTGAGGGAAAAGTTGGTTGGAATCAGAGAATGCATTGATGTCATAGGATTAATTGCTTTAGTTTTAGGAGGTATTATTGTTGGATGGTTTACTCCAACAGAGGCTGCAGGAATCGGAGCCTCTGGCTCTATTTTAGCATCCCTTATAAGAAGGAGACTCAATTGGCAAGGGTTTAGGAATGCCATTAAGGATACAGTGAGAAACACGGGTATGATCTTTATCTGCCTGATTGGTGCTCTTGTTATTAATACATTTCTCGCAGTTAGCAGAATCCCAATGGAGTTAGCAGGTCTGGTTATCGGTTTTAATTTACCCCCTATTATTGTGATTTTGCTAATTATATTAGCATATATGATACTTGGTTGTTTTATTGATACGATGTCAATGATTCTACTTACCATCCCTATATTCTTTCCTCTGGTGAAGGGTATGGGCTATGATCCTATATGGTTTGGTGTTATTGTAGTCCTTGTAGTGGAGATGGCCATGATCACACCACCAGTGGGTATGAATGTTTGGGTGGTTAGCGGGATTGCTAAAGATGTACCGATGGAAGATATTTTCAAGGGCATTGTCCCTTTTGTTCTGATAGAGATTGCTTTTATAATATTAATTATAGCCTTTCCAGAAATTGTATTATTTTTACCAAAATTGATTAAATAGTAATTTCTTTCTAAATGATTTTCTCTCTGAGAGAGGCAATGGTTATTAAAAATCCGGTTTAGTAAATATTGAGAGGAGATATTCATTTTATAAATCAGGAGAAATGAACCAGATGGATATTGGTGAGAAAGAATTGATTGAAAGAAGATGGAAGAAATTTCAGGAGCGTTTCGGATTAAGCGATGAAGAATTGGCTATTCATCGTTCCAATCCAAAACATGTTAAGGCTATGGAGAGGGCAGCAGCATTTGTCAAATATAAGATGGTTGTCGAGGTCATAGAGTCTCATAACTGTGCTGCAGGCCATAGGGTGGGAGATAAGTTTGTCATAGATTCAGAGGGATGTTTGGTTCTTGATGAGTGCCCCCCTGGAGGAAGGATATGTGTTTCTGCAGTATATGCCATGAAATCTGGAGTGGATCGGATGTGGCAAGCCTTTTATGATGACACAATAGATGTTTTTCAAGATACATTTCACTGCTCAGATGTTGGCACCCGTAGAGGGGGATGGGGTGAGGTTGTAATGAGAATCTATGCAGTCCCGAGGGAGATGGTAATAAATTCAGCTAAGCCTTGAAAAAGTGGGAAAATAAGATATTAGGGGTTCAATGCTGATAGAAAGATTAAAGTTTTTAAGTAACCCTCCCTTAAATGGGGCTAAGTTAAAAGATCTGGCAGGAATATCTTCGAAAATCTTATAAAGCGGACGATTTAAATTTTTTGGTAAGGATAACAAAGTAACTGATATAGCTTCCCTTCACCCCTTTCGCTCATCTTTTCATAGTTTGATGGGCATGATAAGGTTACCGCTATAAGATTTTCTCAGACACCACTGCCAGATCATTAAATTCTCTGATTCAGTGACGAATTACTTTTTAGGTCGTTTTTTATTGACAGACTTTTCTGATGTGGTAAGCTATTTGACAATTCATAAAAAAGAGAAAGGAGGAAGATAATAATGGATAAGAAGTCATGTCGAGGAAAATTAATGTTAATAGTTTTTTTGGCCACTTTTATAATTTTGGCAGGATTTATGCCAATGATGATCCGGGAGATTGAAGCACAAACCTCAAAACCAATTACACTTACAGGAGAGACATGGACTCCTACAATGTCTCCTCCAGCGAGGATAATAGGTCCAGAATTTATTAAAGGTCTGGAGCAGGCCACAGGTGGTATGGTAAAAATAAACTGGAATACTGCATCGGCTTTGGGACCTGTCCCAGAAATTTATACAAGATTAGTCCAGAGGGTTATTGATTTTGGCCAATTCAATATTGGCTACACACCGGGCATCTTCCATTTTACTGAGATGTTTGAGCTACCAATTCGCTCTCCCTCAGCAGAAATAATGACAAAGGCCATGATTGAAATATATAAAAAGGGCTATTGTGATAAAGAATATGGCGATATAAAGTTTATTTTCTTCCATTGCATTGGCCCATATCAGCTATGGAGCAATATTAAGGTTAATGGTGTGGAGGATCTTAAAGGGAAAAAGCTCAGGTGTCCATCACCAACCTATGTTGAGGTAACAAAGGCCCTTGGTGCAGTCCCTGTAAGTATGCCAGCAGGTGAGATATATACATCTATGCAAAAGAAGATCATAGATGGAACCTGGGCCTGTGGAGACATGGCAGTCGCCTTCAAAATTGGGGAGATAGCAAAGTATCTCATCATGACAAACCTTGGCACAACTACCCAGACATATGGAATGAATAAAACTCCCTATAATGCACTCCCTGAAGCAGGAAAGAGATATATAGAAGAAAACTGGGAGAAGCTTTCTCTTTTTGGTGCTCGCACATTTGATGAATATAATGAAAAGGGTTTTGCCTTTGCACGCAAAAACAGAGTGGAAACCATTGAGTGGAGCGCGGCAGAACTGAAGAAGATGGATAAGATGATTGCTCCTGTATTTAGCGATTGGGCTTCGAAACTTGAGGCAAAAGGGCTTCCTGCTAAGAAGGCGCTAACAGAGCTCTACCAGGTTTTGGAGAGGGTTGGAGCAAAAGAACCCTTCTTATTACCGAGGTAATAAATAGATAGATCTCATAAGCTGGATGAATATTAAGCAGGATTTTATCTCTATTTCCTGACCATGTGTTTCCAAATTTATCCCATGATTTTTAGTATCTAAGATTGCATGGATGGAATAACTTCTGTATTAAACAAGGTCATTAATCTAATTAACAATGTCCTGAGATATATTTGCATGGGTTTATTGTTTTTTATGATGGGGCTTGGTACATCGGATGTGATGGGAAGATATCTTTTCAATAAACCGATACTCGGGACATTGGAGATATTTGAGATTCTCCTGCCCGCAATAGTTCTTCTTGGTTTAGGCTATACACAGGGGAGCAATGCACATGTGAGGGTGGAGATTTTAATCTCACGTCTCTCTTTTAGAAAGCAAATCATCTTAAATCTGTTTACAAATATTTTTGCATTTTTTATTTCTATTATGATTTTATGGCGGGGATGGGTGTTAACAACTATTTATTGGCATATGGGCAGAAAGATCCCTACTATTGAGGTACCTATATTTCTCCCTCAGCTCTTAGTACCCATTGGTGCCTTGTTTTTGAGCCTGGTTTTAATGGTTCAAATATTTCAATACATAGTTCAGCTAAGAGAAAGGGATTAAGATGTCTCCCCTGCTTATTGGCTTTTTAGCAGTTGGGGCCTTCCTTTTACTCTCTTTTCTGGGTCTGCCCCTCGGCTTTTCCTTTGCCCTGGTGGGCTTTGTAGGGACGGTCCTTATTAAGGGTTTGATGCCGGCATTAAACCTCCTTGGAGGAAATCCCTATTCACAGGTAGCCTCTTTCGTGCTCTGTGCAGTTCCCCTATTTGTTCTGATGGGACAATTTGCATTCTACTCTGGAATAAGTCGAAATCTTTTTGATTCTGCCTATAAGATCATGGCTAAACTTCCAGGAGGATTGGCCCTCGCAACAATGGCAGCCTGCACTGCCTTTGCTGCATGCACTGGATCAAGTGTAGCATCGGCAGCTACGATGGGCACTATTGCATACCCTGACATGAAAAGATACAATTATAGCCCTCGTTTGGCAACCGCAACAATTGCGGCTGGAGGTACCCTGGGGATTCTCATCCCACCGAGTACAATCTTCATAATCCTCGGAATCATTACTGAGACATCCATAGGTGCACTATTAATAGCAGGAATTTTCCCCGGCCTGTTGCTTTCAGGGTTATTTATACTACTTATATTAGGTATGTGTAAAAGAAACCCTGAATTGGGTCCTCCTGGTGAATCCTTTCCCCTGAAGGAGAAGATCTATTCCTTGACAAGTATCTGGGGTATGTTGGGACTTTTCATTCTCGTAATAGGGGGTTTATACATCGGTATTTTTTCTCCATCAGAGGCAGGTTGTATTGGTGCTTTTGGTGCCTTTGTGCTCGCCCTTATTAAACGTATATCATTATCTGCCTTTCTTGCCACCTTAAGAGACTCTGCCCAGATTACTTGCTATATTTTATTCATTCTAATCGGGGCAAGCATATTTAATATATTCCTCGGAATAGCAGGTGTCCCTGCTGCTATTAGCAACTGGATTGTTAGCCTTCCAATACCACCCATTGGAATAGTAATCTGTATGCTTCTACTTTATATCCCCCTTGGTATGTTTCTTGATACCCTTGGTATGATTTTACTTACAGTTCCAATCTTCTTTCCTGTCATTGTTCAATTGGGCTTTGATCCGGTTTGGTTTGGTGTTCTCATCTGCATGATGGCGGAGTTAGGAATGGTCACTCCTCCGGTGGCAATCAATGTTTATATTGTTCAAGGAGTGACAAAGGTTCCTATGGAGGAGATTTTTCGCGGGATATTTCCGTTTGTCATCATGTATTTAATAGCCATTGGTTTAATAGTTGCTTTCCCAGAGATTAGCCTATTTTTACCGAGGACAATGAAGTGAATTTGATAGGGGGGCTACCCATTTTTATCAACCAATAATAGTGGAGATGGGAGGTTATATGAAAAGACTAAAGACAAAACATCAACTCATGGAGATCCCGACTCCATATGGGTATAATGAAATAGTTTTCAGTAATAGGCCAAAGAATCTCACAGAGCTTCTAACCAATACGGTTCAAAACTATGGAGATCTCGAAGCGATTATTTGCGGGGATTACAGACTTACTTATAACCGGTTTGCTTCTCTGGTAGATAATTTTTCATCTGCCCTTTATCACCGATATGGAATAAGGAAAGGTGACAGGGTTGCATTGATGATGAGGAATGGATGGGAATTTGCGGTGAGCTTCTTTGCCATACAAAAGATAGGCGCATTAGCAGTGCCCCTCAATACTGCATATAAAGGGGAAGAGGCAGCCTTTCAAATAAATGATTCGGTTTCAAAAATTATTATTGTAGACTCAGAATTTCGCGAAGTCATAATCGGGATTAAATCGGAAATTAAAGAGGTAAGAAATATATTTGTGACAGGGACTGAAGAGTTCGAGGATTTGCTTAAGAAGAGAGAAGACATAGCAGTTAAAAACCAGGTTGATGAGACGGATAGTGCCGTCATAATGTATACATCAGGGACAACAGGCCGACCTAAAGGGGCAGTCCTTAGTCATAGAGGGATGATTGCTGAAGCGATGTGTGTGGCAGAGCTTTTGGAGTGGTCTGCGGGAAGGGATAAGAACTTATGTCCTGTACCTTTGTTTCATGCCACTGGACTTATAATGGATTTTTGTGGTGCTGTTTATGCTGGAATTACTTCGGTATTTATGAAGAAATTTAGTGCTGTCGATGCAATCAAGATCATCGAAGAGGAGAAGATTACAACAATGATAGGTGTCCCTACAATATTGTGGTTAATGCTAAATGTGCCGGAGTTTGATCGTTACAACTTAAGCTCCCTACGTCTTTTTGCAGCAGGGGGATCCTCAACCCCTGAGGAACTCCTAAACCTCTGTTTGAAGAGATTGAAAGGATTTAAACTCTGCCCAGGATACGGCCTCACAGAGGCCTGTGGGATGACTTTAACAACCACAAGCCTCGAAGAGGCATTGAGTCATAAAGGATCAGTTGGCCTTCCAATCCCCATAATAGACATCAAAGTTGTTGATGAAACTGGGAGGGAGTTACCACCTGGGGATGCAGGGGAACTTCTAATAAGAGGCTGTCTGACCTTGAAAGAATACTGGAATAATCCTGAGGCCACAAAAAAAACAGTCGTAGAGGGTTGGGTGCATACCGGAGATGTTGCGATGATTGATAAAGAGGGATATGTTTATATTCTTGATAGAATCAAAGATATGATCAATCGAGGGGGAGAAAAGATATGGAGCCTCGAGGTTGAAAATGTGTTATACAGGAATCCAAAGGTGTTGGAGGCAGTTACAGTGGGTGTTCCTGACCCAATCTTTGGAGAGGAAGTAAAGGCGGTTATTGTATTGAAGCCAAATGAGCAGGCATCGCCCGAGGAGATTCAGGAATTCTGTAGCCGATACTTAGCAAAATATAAGGTTCCAAAATATGTGGAGTTTAGGGAGGCCTTACCAAGAAATCCAGCAGGCAAGGTTATAAAGGGAGAATTAAGAAAGATTAGATCAGCATAGAATAAAAATATATCTGGATGGAAGAAAACACTTTGTATCCGAGGAGAATCTTATGAAGTCTAAAAAGGTGGCTTTAGTGACAGGGGCATCGAGAGGGATCGGAAGGGCCATCGCAATCGATTTGGCTAAGGAGGGTGCTGATGTTGTTGTCAATTACAGATCAAGGGCTGATTCTGCAGATGAGGTTGTTAGGGAGATTTTTAATCTGGGCCGTGAGGCAATCTCATTTAAGGCGGATGTAGCAGATGAAGAGGAAGTTAAAAGGATGGTTGATAAGGTAGTAGAAAAATTTGGAGGGATTGACATACTCGTGAATAATGCTGCCCTTCACCGTGGAGGAAGGATTCAGAACCTTGCTCCTTCGGACTGGGATATTGTTATCAGCTCTATTCTTAAGGGGACATTTAATTGCTGTCGTTATATTGTTCCAATCATGATTGAAAGGGAGTGGGGAAGGGTCATCAATATCTCATCCGATGTTGGAGTACATGGTTTTCCTGGAGATACAGCCTATGGAGCTGCAAAGGCAGGTCTTATTGGTTTTACAAAATCGTTGGCAAAGGAGGTTGCGAGAAAGAATATCACTGCTAACATCGTTATACCAGGCTTTATACGAACCGATATGACCGCCCCATTATTCGATACCGAAGAGAAGGTTCAAAGGGAACTTGCAAGAATTCCTATGAGAAGGCCTGGTAGGGTTGAGGAGGTGGCAGAACTCGTTAGTTTTCTTGCCTTTAAGGGATCCTATATTACTGGTGCCGTAATCCCTGTGGATGGTGGAATGGGAATGTGAGGGATTGTATGAAGGAGCAATCTTTTGGGCCTATCCTATTCATTGAGGGTGAAAATAAAGGTAGATACCCATTCTGTCACTCATTATTTATCGAAAACGAAGGAGTGCTTATTGATCCTGCCTCTGATCGAGAGAGGCTCATTCGTTTAAAAGAGGATAGGAAGGTAAAGACGATATGGCTCAGCCACTGGCATGAGGATCATTTCATGTACCTTGATATATTTGATGACATTCCTCTATGGATTTCCCAAAAGGATTCGCCTCCACTTTCGGACATGGAGGTTTTCCTCGACTGGTACGGAATAGATAATGAGGAATATAGAAATTACTGGAGGGATGTTTTAAAGAAACAATTTCATTACAGGCCAAGAAGGCCAATAAATTTCCTAAGGGGAGGAGAGACAGTAGAGTTAGGATCAGTTAAGGTAGAGATAATCTCAACACCAGGGCACACCCCTGGAAACCTCTCCTTCTTCTTTCCCGACTTTGATTTGCTTTTTATTGGAGATTATGATCTTACACGATTTGGTCCATGGTATGGCGATACATATAGCAGTATTGAAGAAACAATCAACTCTGTAAATTACCTGAGAAATCTTCGAGCAAAATATCTAATTGCAAGCCATGAAGATGGCGTTTTTTTAAATGAATCCGAAAGGCCCTGGGAAGATTATTTACAAATCATTGAGAAGAGGGAGAGAAAATTACTCGATCTCTTAGAGAAACCGAGAGCAATAAACGAGATTGTGGATGCATGGATTGTCTATGGTAGGCCACGTGAGCCAAAGGCATTTTTTGAATTTGGTGAGAGGGCCTTGATGAAGAAACATTTAGAGAGACTGATTAATTTGGGAAAGGTAATGAAGGAGAACGATAGGTATATTAAAATCTGAGAGAAATGGTATGAAAATTGAGAATGATCTATATATTTATCTCTGGCAGAATCCATATGAAAATAATTGTAATACATATTTAATCAATGGAGAAAAGACTCTTCTGATCGATCCAGGCCATTTACGGCATATCAAAAATCTCTTCTCCCAGATAAGGGAAGATGGAATAGATCATGAGAAGATAGACCTTGTGATAATCACTCACTCCCATCCTGACCATTTTGAAGGCCTTGAGGTATTTATTGAAAAACCCATTCGTATAACGATGAGCCGTGAAGAAGAGCGTTATCTTCGAGAAAGCGGAAGATACCTTTTTGAAATGATGGGCCAGGATATTCCAAAATATCGAGTCGATTTTTTCCTGGAGGAGGGTGATCTTCATCTTGGAGAAGATCTGTTTAAGATCTTTAAGACTCCAGGCCATTCTCCAGGTTCTCTTACAATTTACTGGCCAAAAAGAAAGGCACTCTTTACAGGTGACCTCATCTTTTATGGCGGGGTGGGAAGGACGGATTTTCTCGAAGGAAATTCTCAATTACTTATGGAAAGCATCGAAAGGATTTCACACCTCGATATAGAACTTTTACTCCCTGGTCATGGTGAAGTGGTATCTGGCAGAGAGATGGTTTACAGGAATTTTCAATTCATTAAAAGAAATATATATCCTTATTTATAAGATTCTAAATCCCTTCTTTATCTCTTCTAATCTTGGTTTATAATTCTTATCTATCTCCGCAGAGGCCTTATTCCAGCGTTTATCACCCTCAACATTTGGCTCAACAGCACTTCCCCAGATACCTTCTCTTTTCAGTTCCTCCTTCATTTGAGACTTCAATTCCTGAAAGACTTTACTTCTTTCCCTTTCGTATTGGGAGATGAGAATGTGAAATTTCTCTTTTATCCCTTTCATATCTTTCTCCTTTAGGCTCTCAATCCCTTTAAGGACTCTTTCATCCTCTTCTTTCAGGGATAGGGCTTCGATCAATTGATTGAGGAGGTTTTCTTTTAATCTATTTCGAGTCTCCCCTTCTGTCTTTTCGATCTCCTTAAGCAAATCACTGAGAGGTAAAGAGCCTTCCTTATAGCGATTTAATAAGGAATTCGTCTTCTGGAGAAGCTCCTTTTGTTTTATCTCTTCTCTCTCTTTTTCAGATATCTCGAACCTTTTAGTTCTCTCCAATGCCAATTCTAAGGTTGATTTAATCTCTGTCATGAAAGATTCTCCCTTCCCATTTTAGAAAAACCTTAAAATTTGAAATCTTTTTTAGATAAACAAAAAAAGACCCCATCTGATAAGGGGTCTTTTCCCTTAGGAATAGAGGATTTCTTTCAACTTAGAACCGTAACATTTGTTGCCTGTAAACCTTTTGGCCCCTCAGAGATCTCAAATTCTACCTCGTCTCCTTCATAAAGAGTTTTGAACCCTTCCTTCTTGATTGATGAAAAGTGAACAAAGACATCTCCACCATCTTCTCTTGATATAAAACCATAACCCTTTTTTTCATTAAACCATTTGACCCGACCCTTGGCCACTACAACTCACCTCCTCCCTACTTAAATTTTGTAAGTCGTAATGGCCATTGAACATTAATAAAAAAGGCCACAAAAGTATGAGAAATAACCTTTGTGACCTCTTTTGATCCAAACCACCACTCCTTACAACTTACAATAACATCATTATGAGAAAAATTTTTTTAAAAGTCAAGTAAATTTTTTGAGACTTCTGAAAAAGTATTAAAAACTATTCTTATAGACTGGGGAGGTGGGGTGAAAAAGC
>JBBITW010000062.1:0-17667 GCA_037440525.1 Deltaproteobacteria bacterium | reverse complement strand
ATGTTTTATAAAGGTTTGAATTCTATAGATTCCTCGCTTCGCTCGGAATGACAAACATGGCATACACCTCATTGCGACACAGCCTCATTGGGTAGAGGGAGGGGGATAATTGTAAAGATTTAATTGCTACGAGTAACAAGTCTATGGTTATGTTATATTTGTTAAATAGTTTTGTCAATCAAAATTTCGGAGAGAAAAAAAGTCCTGAAATGACTTGGGAGGTATGGTTCCAAACCCTTCGAATGCATACTTTACTCCCTTCGGGGTCAGGAGGGTTTTGTTTTGATCTTTTCGATATAGGGAAAGAACTCCATAAGTTTTGACTCGAGCTCTTGAGGTAGATCAACCTGGAGATTCAGGATTTTTTCTCTAAGCAGGGCAAGGGTTCCTAACCTTTCACTCACCTCCTTGGGTGTTATCCTGCTCAGCCTTTTTGAAACCTCCTTCACCTCCTCATTAAGGAGTTCAACAAGTTTTAAAATTTCTGAGACCTTTTTGAGAGCCATCCTAACCCCTCCTTTGTTATCAAATTACACGATTTCTATTTAGATTTCAAGATATTGAAAAAGGGTTTATTCATTTACTACATCTTCACTCTCAAAATCAGCAAGGCTATGGCCCTCTCTTTCTTCAAACATTCTGATCCAATTCTTAATACGTTCTTCACCATAAGCATCTTTAAAGGCTTTTAAGATTTCATCAAAAGGAATATCTGCATAGATTCCTTTAAATTCTATATATTCCATAAATTTCTGGTTTTCCATATTATAAGCCTGGAATAGGGAATCCTCTCTCCCATTAAATTCGAGAGGCGGAACTTTATGTCTTATACAAAGTTCCTTATTGAAGGCAGGTGTGGCCTTAACCCATTTGCCTGAAAGAAAGAATTCGACAAAGCCATGATAGACAAATTTATCCGTTCCAAGAAATTCAAGAAATTGTTTTGTGGTAAGATGATTCCTTACAGTTGCAAAACCAACACGGGAAGGTATCCCACAAGCTCGTCCTAAGGCACAGAGCAGAGATGCCTTTGGGATACAAAATCCCTTGCCTCGCATAAGTACGCAGCTTGCTCTATAATGCTCAGGTCTGTAAAAAGGGGCATAAGGGTCATATCTGATATTGTCTCTTACAGCAAGGTAGAGTTTCACTGCAATTTCTATGAGGTTTGTTTCATTTTTAACTATATCATTTGCATAATTTCGAATCAGCTCATTATCGCTATCGATAATTTCGGTTGGGATAAGATAGGGTCTCATATCTTCTTTCATATTTCTTCACCTTTGAAATGATTTTTGTAATTATTCCATTTTAACCAAAAATTTTTGAAATTTCCTCATAATTGAGATTATTTTTTGGATATGGTATGAAAAAGAATTGAAAGAGAAGTGATGGAAAGGGGGATAAGGGGTTAGATGGTTCATACCTTTCGAGTGAGGACTTCAAGAAAGATCGAGTTTATAGATATTACGCAGCAGGTCAGGGAGATCGTTGAGAAGGAGGGAGTGGAAGAAGGTTTCTGTATAATATTTGTTCCACACACAACAGCTGCTGTTACTATAAATGAGAACGCCGACCCGAGTGTGATAAGTGATATTATTATGGAATTAAATAAGATCGTCCCCTTTGAGAATCACTATCAACATCTGGAGGGAAATTCTCCTGCCCATGTAAAGGCAAGTTTGATAGGTTGTTCTCAAACAGTCTTGATTGAATCGAGCAAATTGGTTCTTGGAACATGGCAGGGAATCTTCTTCTGTGAGTTTGATGGTCCCAGAAATCGTAAGGTTCATTTAAAGGTGATAAAAACAGAGAAATAGATTTTTTCAATGCCAAATTCTAAAATCTAAAGACTTTGAAATTTGAACTTTAGGACTTGACATTAAATCAATCATCCTGAATCTGAGCAGAGTTCTCTATGTGGATAGAAGAGCTATTTAACGAGGTTGGTAAGATCCTTGAGAATGAACCTCGTCTGATCCATCTCCCCCCTCAAGGGAAGGTGGTCTTTGTTGGGGATACCCATGGAGATCTGGATTCGAGTGAGGAGGTTATTCATCGTTATCTAAATAAATCTTACCGAATCGTATTCTTAGGCGATTATGTAGATCGGGGTATTTACTCAAGAGAGAATATTCAATATCTGCTCCAGATTAAATTGAAACATCCTGATGAAGTTTTCCTCCTTTCAGGAAATCATGAGGGTTATATGGTGAAAGAACTGTATCCTGCAAATTTCTGGGATTCACTTTCGATAAAGGAGAGAGAAACCTATGGGCATCTTTTCTCAAAATTTCCACTATCAGCAACATCACAAAACGGAATCTTAGCAATTCATGGAGGCCTCCCAGATCTGGAATCCCTTGAGAAAATAGATCAGATTGAACCGGGTAATATTCAGTGGGATAGGATTGTATGGGGGGATTTTAATGAAAGTCCACTGGAGATCTTAGGGGATTGGGGAGGTAGACCCCAGTTCGGTCGCCCCTATTTTGAACGTTTGATGGAGAGATATAGGAAACGTGTACTAATCAGATCGCATCAGCCCTATGCCCCATTGGTGATGTTTGACAGACGATGCATTACTATTTTTACATCCCGTGCCTATCTGTCCATTCGGACTATAGTTATTGCTGATATGGAGAAGGAGATTAAAACTGCGGACGACATGGTCATTGAGAGGATATAATGACTTACCGAGGCACCAAATTACAAGCACCAATAATCAATAACCTCCAATGACCAATCTCCAAAACTTTAATGTTTGAAAATTTGTCATAAAACTTATCATGATTAAAATTTATTTGAAAGGTTGGATGAAAAGATGACAAAGATTATCTCTTTTGATATGGATGGGACACTGGTTGACACAGAATTCACGGACTGGGTTTGGTTACACGGTATTCCAAAACTTTATGGAGAAAAGACAGGGATTCCCTTCGAAGAAGCAAAACATATTGTTGTTGAGGAATACCTTAAGGTTGGGGAAGGCTCAATCGAATGGTATGACATTAAATACTGGTTCTCAATATTTAAGTTGAATGCGAGCTGGAATGATTTGATGCACCAGTATACGGATAAGATTAAAGTTTTTCCTGATGTTAGTGATATCTTAAGTCGTCTTAAAGAGAGATACTATATAGTTTTGACCTCGAATGCAGGAAGGGAGTTCATAGATGTTGAGATGGGAGTCACTGGTCTCGGCAGATTTTTTGATCGGATCTTTTCAGCCACCTCCGATTTCGGAGAGGTAAAAAAGACCGCGACATTCTATAATAAGATTTGTGGAATGCTTGGGTCCAAACCCGATGAGATCATCCACGTGGGAGATCACTTTGAGTTTGATTACCTTGTCCCTCGTTCCCTGGGCATTAATGCCTTCTATTTGGATAGGTCATGCAAGCAGAAGGGAGAATTTATCATTTCAGATTTAAGAGAGCTTGAAGAAAGGATCAAGGGTGGCAATATATAAAGAGATTAAGATTCATTGGGGATGGATTGTTTTGGGAGCGGGTTTCCTTACACTTTTTATCGCATATAGTATTCGAATAGGTGCCTACTCTGTCCTTCTGCCCGAAATGATCAAGGATCTTCATTTGACAAAGACAGAGGCAGGGATGATCAAGAGTTCATTTGCAATTGTATACCTCATATTTGCTCCCTTCATGGGATGGTTAACAGATCGTGTTGGGGGTAGAAAGGTGATAAGTTTTTTCTGCCTCTTTTTAGGAGGAGGAACTCTTCTTATGGGGAAGACAGAGGGCTTTATTACATCTGCCATTTTTTATTCTATCGTTGGCTTTGGTGCATCTGCTACATGGGTACCAATTACTACATTGATTCAGAGATGGTTTGGGGAAACAAAGAGGGGGTTGGCACTTGGAATCCTTTCTCCAAGTTATGGAATTGGTCTTGGGATAATGGGTTTGTTACTTCCATTTATTGTATCGAGATATAGCTGGCGTTCGGGTTGGTTAATTCTTGGTATTTCAGGACTCCTCCTTTTCTTTATTAATGCAATTTTCTTAAGAGATAGACCTAAAGATTTAGGGCTTCTTCCCTGGGGAGAGGCTTATAAAAAGGAGAAGGTTTCTGAAATTCCGATTAAAAGGATGCGTTATATTGAGATAATTAAGATTCATCGATTATGGATTATGGGAATTTCCTATTTTGCAATCTCTTATGGCACCTATACAGTCGTTGATTTTATCGTTACCTATGGGACTATGGAATTAAAGATTCCTTATCAAATATCTTCGATTCTCCTCACAGTCATTGCCTTCAGTGGTGTTGTGGGAGGGTTTTTCCTGAATACACTTTCAGATTACATAGGTAGAAGAAAATCATTGATAATTATACAATCATCGGTAACAGGGGGAATTTTATTTATACTCCTTGCAGGCAGTAACGTCATCCCATTAATTATAGGGACAGGGTTTTTTGGATTCCTCTATGGAGCCATTTGGCCAATGTATCCTGCTTGTGTCAGAGACTATTTCCCGAAGGAGATGGCTGGAACGATTTTTGGTCTACTCACTATCTTCTATGGAGTTGGAATGATGGTAAGCCCTGTCTTAACAGGTTATCTTGCCGATTTGACAGGGACATTTAGATGGTCATTTGGACTGGGTGGTTTGACTTCTCTTATAGCGGCGATCGTAATAGGTTTTCTTGGACGACCACTGACAATAGGTTCAACTAAAGATTGAAAGCCATATCTTTATTTAGGCTTAATTTTAATAAGGAGGCTCAAAGGTGCCAAATCCAAGAATACTTGTTGTTGACGATGAAATGATCGTTTGTGAAAGTTGCAGACGAATTCTCGAAGAAGAGGGTTACGAGGTTGAGACAGCCCTTAGCGGAGAAGAGGCCTTCAAAAAGATGAGGGAAAACCCTTTCGAAATTGTCATTACAGATCTGAAAATGCCAGGAATCGATGGTATGGAGGTCCTTAGAACCCTTAAAAAGGAATATCCAGAGACTATCATAATTATGATTACAGGTTTTTCTACTGTGGAGACAGCAGTCGAAGCTATGAAATTAGGGGCCTTTGACTACATACCCAAACCCTTTACTCCAGATGAAGTCTCAATCGTGGTGAAAAAGGCCATTGAGCAGAAGAGCCTTCTCCTTGAGAACATATATTTACGACAGGAATTACAGGAGAAGTATGGATTCCATAATATTGTTGGAAAGAGTAAAAAGATGCAGGAGATCTACAGAATCATTGCAAAGGTGGCCCACACAGATAGCACGGTTCTAATCTATGGTCAGAGCGGAACAGGTAAGGAATTGATTGCTCGAGCCATTCATTTTAATAGTCTAAGAAGGGATAGACAATTTGTTCCTGTGGATTGCGCTGTATTATCAGAGAACCTACTGGAGAGTGAACTTTTCGGGCATATCAGAGGGTCTTTTACCGGTGCTATTACAACTAAACCGGGTCTTTTTGAGGTTGCAGACGGAGGGACAGTCTTCCTCGATGAGGTAGGCAATATCAGTCTTTCCATTCAGGCTAAACTCCTGAGAGTATTACAGGAAAGGGAGTTTACCCCTGTTGGTGGAACAAAATCAAAAAAGGTTGATATTCGTTTAATCGCTGCAACTAACAAAGATCTTGAAAAGATGATCAAAGAAGGAAGCTTCCGTGAAGATCTCTACTACAGACTCAATATTGTACCCATATATCTCCCTACTTTAAAGGAACGTCAGGAGGATATTCCCCTTTTAGCAATACATTTTTTAAGGAAATATTCTGAAGAGATGGGGAAAAAGATAAAGGGCTTTACATCAGAGGCGATGGAGAGATTGATGCGCTATCCCTGGCCTGGAAATGTTCGGGAGCTGGAAAATGTAGTGGAGAGAACTGTTGTGATGATGGAAGAAGATATGGTAAGGCCTGAACATATTATTCTACCTGATCAGCAGCGAAAAGCTGATTCAGCCCCTTATGTTCCAATGACAAGCGAAGAGCTAAAGGAGATGAAGAAGCAATTAAGAGAGAAGGCAGTTGAAGATATAGAGAAGGCATTTATTATTAGTGCATTGGAAAGGAATCAATGGAATGTAACTAAGGCGTCTGAAGATGTGGGGATGCTTAGACCAAATTTCCAGGCACTTATGAGGAAATATAATATCAGGGCAAGAGAAGAATGATAAATTATCAAGAAGCAATGACCAATGATCATTGAGAAATGAGGTTTTGATTGTCAGAATTTTTTAAATGGTTGATTCTTGGATGGTCAATTGTGGTGGTTGGTATTGCTGCTCTGGGATTGATATTGATTGTAAAATATGGAGAGATAAAAAAGATTGAGACAGATGATGTAAGTCTCTGTTTTATCATAGCATTTTTCTGCTGGTTGATCCCCATAATTGCCTTTTCAATTTTAGCCCGCTCGTTAGGATTTTAGGGATATTTAACTGCATATTTTTTTATTTAACAAAAAAGATAATAATTTCAAATAATTATAAAAAATTTTTGATTAATTCCAAAAAAGTTGTATAAAAAAATTATACATGTTTTAAAACCCACATACTATTGGTTGCAATAAAAGTCTAATAAATTCAATATAATACAAAAAATTTGATTAAAGGTGAATTTTGGCACATGAAATGCATTTTTAAGGTTGAACCCAATAGGAAAGGGGGAATGAGGGATGTTAAAGGAAAAGAAAGGTTTGAAGGTGAGTTTAATGGTTCTTCTTCTTAGTCTTATGGCCACACCGGCGTTTGCAAGATCCATAAGTTTAAAAGAAGGTGGGGTCGTGTTATGGATTTTCATCATCATTGGAGCGGTTATTATTCTCCTTCAGTTGATACCTGCGGCAATTCTTTTCTTCTCTTTTATAGGCACAACAGCAGGATTGACCCTGAAAGGCAAGAGGGCAAAAGAGGAGGTAGCTGAGGAGAAAGCAATTCTTCCAGGTATTGAGCCTGCTCCTGTTAAGAAGTGAAAATAATAGAAATGGAGAAAGAGCCATGTCTAAAAAAATGAAAAAGATTCTGATTCTCCTGATGCTTTTTCTGGTCACCTCAATATCTATATTTTCAATAGGAATTGCCTATGCAGGAGGTATACGTGGGATTGGTTTACTGGGAATCTGGTTCTTCCTAACCTGTGGAATCATAGTTGTACTGGCACAATTGATCCCTGCAGGTATACTGCTTTCCTCCTTCGTAGGAGGAACCTTCTCCTCTTTTAGAAAAGGAGAGGTTCCTTTGAGGGCCACATAATAGAGGAGAAACTTAATCATAAGTAAGGGGGATATTATGAAATCGAAAACAATACTAATAGCATATCAGGATGATATCGGAACAAGATCCCTCTCAACTTATTTTCACGGGATTGGCTACAGGGTTGAAACCGTAAAACTTTTAAGTGAGGCAATTCGGAGGGTAAGGAAAGGGAATATCAATGTTATAATACTTGATGATGAGATTGAAGGGGTGAAGGCTTGCGATATAGTTCCTCTTTTTAAAAGAATCAATGATAAGGTGCAGGTCATTGTCATATCATCGGAGGTATCCCTCAGCAGTGTCAAGCGTCTTAGGGGGGCCGGGATATTCTATCAAGCGATGAAGCCATTTGATCTCGAAGAGATTAGATCAGCAGTTGAATGCGCATTTGAGAAGATCGAGAGAGAAACCCTTAAAGAGGGATACCTCCCCTTCCTTATTCCAGGGAGGGTCACAGTATGAGAATTAAGAGAAGATTCGGTATTGCTACTTTGCTAATCCTCTTGATTTCTATTCTATTAGGAATGGGAGTGAAAGTTTCCTTAGGGGATAACTCCTTCTGCCTGGATTGTCATAGGGATGAATCGCTATCAAAGAAGGATTCCCGTGGAAGAAATGTTTCCCTTTTTGTCTCAGAGGCAGGCTTTAAAAGTTCTGCCCATGGGAGGCTTTCGTGTTCTGATTGTCATTCAGGAATTAGAGATGAAAAACATGCAGAAGGCAAGAGTGTTGATAAAGCTGTAAACTGTGGGGCATGTCATAAAGAGGCACAAAAGGAGTATCAACAGGGTCTTCATTCTAAGATGATTATGAAGGGGACAGAAAGGGCAGCCAATTGTTACGATTGTCATGGCAAACATAACATACTGCCGAGCAAAGATCCTGGATCAATGACAAACGTCTCCAATATTGTAAAGACATGTAATAGATGTCACTCCGATATCGAATTTGTCAGGCAACATGCATTGGGGACAATCATTCCTGGAGAAGAATTTAAGAGGAGTGTTCATGGGAAGACAGGGGAGGTAACCTGCACGAGCTGCCATGGAAGTCATAATTTAAGGTCACTGATAGATCCAAAGTCATCAATATTTCGTTCAAATATCCCCCATACATGTGGTTCATGTCATCCTGAAATTACAAACCAATTTACTGAAAGTATCCATGGAGTTCTGGCGGCGAGGGGTAGAACAGATGCTCCAACCTGCACTACATGCCACGGAATACATGGGATTAAGGCCAAGATAGATCCTGATTCCCCGGTGAATGAGAGGAGGATTGCTTTAACCACCTGCCCACAGTGTCATGCTGCTGAGAGAATCTCAAAGGAATATAAAATAACTACAATACCTGTGAAATCCTATTATGATAGCTTTCATGGTCTTTCCTATAGGGGTGGGGATACATATTCAGCAAATTGTGCAAGCTGCCATGGAATTCATGATATTCGTCCTTCTTCGGATCCAAAATCCATGGTTCACAGGGATAATCTTCAAAAGACATGTGGGAGCTGTCATCCAGGAGCTTCGGAGAATTTTGCAAGGGGTAAAGTCCATACAGTTGCTTCCATAAAAGGAGAGGATTTTAGCGAAAAGGTAGTTGGCTGGATAAGAATAATCTATATCTCACTTATTATAACTGTTATTGGAGGGCTGAGTTTCTTCAACTTTACCGATTGGCTAAGAAAGACATTGGAAAGGATGCATTAGTAGGAAGGGAGTAGATCCAAGATGGTAAAGAAATATTTAAGAATGACACTAAATGAGAGGAT
Organism: Deltaproteobacteria bacterium; assembly: GCA_037440525.1. Classification (GTDB taxonomy): domain Bacteria; phylum Desulfobacterota; class BSN033; order BSN033; family UBA1163; genus JBBITW01. Next base: position 8,657 of record JBBITW010000062.1, on the reverse strand, counting down.
CCAGCATCTTAACCTCTTTATCAATTTTACGATCCTTGTCATCACAGGTTTTGCTTTAAAGTATCCTGAGGCCTTCTGGGTTTCTCCAATTACCAGCGTCCCTACTGGTATGACCATTCGGGGATTCCTCCACAGGCTGAGCGGGATCGCCATAGTGACCCTCGGTGGTTATCACGTTCTGTATATTATTTTTACAAAATGTGGTAGGAGGATTTTAAGAGATATGATACCTGGGTTGAAGGATGTAAAAGACTTCTGGGAGACATTGAAGAATAATCTCTATATCAATCGTCCGGCAAAAGAGATTAAGATGCCTCGATTCAATTTTCGAGAAAAACTCGAGTACTTTGGCCTCATCTGGGGAACAATTGTCATGACTGTAACAGGTTTTATACTCTGGTTTGAGGTGGAGTGGCTAAGATATTTTCCTAAATGGACATTCGACGCAGCAAGGGCTATCCATTTCTATGAGGCAATACTTGCCACATTGACTATTATAGTATGGCATTTCTATTCCGTCATCTTCAATCCTGATGTTTATCCTATGAACTGGGCATGGGTAACAGGTAATATCACAGAACATGAAATGAAACTGGAACATGGTATGGAATTGGAAAGAATAAAGTCAGAGGAAAAAGAAAGGTTAATCGAATTTGATGAAGCTGCCTCCGAAGGAGGGGGAAAGGTTTATTATCTTCATCGGGAGAGGAAGAATATAGCTCCCATATCCATTAAGCGATTCTATGGTATAGTAAATGATTTAAACGAGAGGATTAAAAGTTGGAAAGGAACATAAAAGAATGGAGGTGGTGGGGAAATGTCGGATGGTTTGAATCAATCTTTTGGGCATTACCCTAAGAGAAAAGGGAAAAAGGGCGTTCGATTTAAAGATAATGCCTTTTTAAAGAAGACATTTCACTGGTTAAGATGGAAAGTAGAAAAGATTGGTGAAGTTAGGATTCATCATCCTTGTCTTGAGCATTAGTAAAGAATAACCTCTTCCTTTAATTTTAAACCAAACGGGCTTCTTAACCCTAACCGAAAGACTTATTTTAGCCCTATATATCCTCGATTCCCACCATCCAGACCCCACCCAAAAAAGGAGGATATATAGGGTTTTTTTTATCTCTTAAACATCTTATATTTTCCTATATAGCCATTGCAGGGCGAAAACAAAGTAATATTTGCCGAATTGTCATTCCGAGCGGAGCGAGGAATCTATGAGATTGCCACGCCCTTCGGGCTCGCAACGACTTCGTCGGATTGCCACGTCCCCTTTGGGAGCTCGCAATGACTGATAAAAAATGCTTCTTATAAAAATCCTCAATTTAGGTAATAATTAATTTTCTTTATTGTAGATATTGAGGGAAAGTGTTAAAATTTTCAAAAATGATAGCTCGTCATAAATCAATTTATTCTAAATTCATTTACTTAATTGTTTTTCTTTTCCTCTTCGAGGGGTTTATAAATTCAATCCACGCAATGACAACAGAAGAGGAAAAGAAGTTAGGGAAGAAGATCCTCCTCGAAATGGAGAGGAAGATCGAGTGGGTTAGAGATATAGAACTTCAGAATTTTCTAAACCAGATTGGTCAATCTATAGTGGCTCAAGCAGGGCCAACCCCTTTTGAGTTTAAATTTCATTTGATTAAGAGTTCGGATCCTAATGCATATGCGATTCCAGGGGGAAATATCTTTGTAACAACAGGGCTTATTCTCCTTGCCGAAAGTGAACAGGAGGTGGCTGGTGTGCTGAGCCATGAAGTCTCCCATGTCATTCAGAGACATGTAGCACAGATCATTGATAAGGCAAAGAGGCTCAATATAGCAAGTATGGCTGCCATCATTGCAGGAGTAATTCTGGGAGGCGGAGGGAAAGCTTCTGAGGCCGTTGCAACCACAGCCATGGCCACTGCTGAGGCCCTTGTGCTTAAATATACCCGTGAGATGGAGACTGAAGCAGACCAGAATAGTATTAGGTATATGATCAAAGCAGGCTATGACCCAAATGGTTTAATCACATTCCTTAATAAGATTTATAAGCTCAGCCTTACATCTTCTCCCAAGATACCAACCTATCTTTTAACTCACCCTGCCATAGGTGATAGGATCTCTCTACTCGAGAATCTCCTCCAGATCGGATCAAAACCAGAAGGCCCATTTAAAAAGATAGAGAATTTCAAAAGGATTCAGGTCAAAACCTTTGTAGAGGAGAGAGAACCCAATGTAGCTCTCACCCATTTTCAGTCGATAATAGATCCCAATCCCCAGGATCTGGATGGACTATTAGGGCTAGGCCTTGCCTATAAAAAAATGGGGAGGTTGGATAAGTCAATGGAGGTTTTGGAGAGGGCAAGGTCAATTGCACCTGAGGATATGGTCATTTTAAGGGAGCTTGGAATCATATATTTTCTCTCTGGAAGATTGGATCAAGCCATAACAAACCTTGAAAATGTATATTCCGCCATGGATATAAGAAGGGGTCATGAGGATCCATTGAATATTTATTATTTGGGAAGGGGATATCAGGAGAAAGGGAATTTTTCTAAAGCCTTACCCCTACTTCTGAAGGTTCAAAAGATGGAGCCGGAATTCATAGATGTCTATCATAGCCTGGGTTCCATTTATGGCAGGATGGGACAGAAGGGAATTTCTCATTTCTACTTTGGAAAATATTTTAAATTGAGGGGAGACAGAAAGAATGCCCTTCTCCATTTCAGAACTGCACTCGAATGGCTGGAGAAAGGAAGTCCTGAAAGAGATAATGTACAGCAGGAGATTAAAGAGTTGACCAGCCCAAATAATTAAATTTCAGGGTTCTCTGGAGTATAAGTTGACAGACTTTGAAAAGATTGCTATTTTAAATTGATTTTTTAGAAAATAAGAGTCATTGGTTTGAGGGTTAAGCCAGCCCGGCTTCATAACCTTTGCCTTAACCTAAATATTTTCATTCTTCGTGTGAAGCCAATTGGTAATGACAATTATAATAGAATAATTTGAAAAAGAGAGATATAGAAATGAAGGAAGAATTGAACAGAAATGAAAATGAGGTGCTGAGGCTAAATCAAGAGCTCTCTATTCTCAATGCCATTAGCCAGACAATGAATCAATCAATCGTTTTGGATGAGATTATTGATAAAGGCCTTGAGAGGATTATGGATATGATTGAGGTCCAAGCAGTAGGCATCTATCTATTGGATGAGAGAGGCAAAGAGATAGTACATTCACGATTTCGTGGGTTTTCGAAGGCCTATATAGAAGAGATAAATAGTTTGAGTTTCGGGCAGAGCGAGGCCGGGAGGTCAATACTTATTGGAGAACCTGTATTTATAGAGGATTTATCAAATCATCCCGAAGGAAGAACTTTGGCAGTAGAAGAAGGCATAAAATCAATGGCAATCATTCCCTTAAAATCGAGGGGTAAGGTCTATGGGGTATTAAATATTGCAAGAAGAGAGACCCGTTCATTTATTCCATTTGAAAAGAACATTTTGAATTCTATTGGAGAAATAATCAGCAGTGCCGTTGAGCGAGCTTATCTATACAGTGAAAATATCAAACGCCTCGAAGAACAGAAGACACTATTTTCCATCAGTAAGGAGATTGCCTCACGCCTTGAACTAAATGTTATACTCAAGAAGATCATGGAGAGTGCGGTTGAACTCCTGGAGGCAGAAGGAGGGGTAATTGTCCTCTGGGATAATCGAAAACAGAGCTATACAATTTCGCTCACCCATGGTTTGGATGAATCATCCATTGGTTTGGAGTTTCTTCCTTCATCAAATGGTGTGATTAGTGAGGTGATAAGAAAGAAGAGCCCCATACTATATGAAAATTATAAGGATTCATCCAGCCGATTGAAGGAATTGGGATTTTTACCTTATCGAGAAGTTGTAGGAGTACCTTTAACTGTAAGGGAAATGATTATTGGAGCAATGGTTATTGGAACTTCAGAGGCGAAGAGACATTTCCGTAAGGATGATATTGATTTGTTATTCAATTTTGCCAATCAGGCTGCAATTGCAATTGGAAATGCCCAGCTCTATGAAGATTCTTTAGCAAGAATAAGACAATTGACAACCCTATATGAAATTGGAAAAGTCCTTTCTTCTACCCTTGATCTCGATGAGCTACTTAAAAAGGCTTTAGAACTCCTCCAACAACATTGGGGTTATGCGGTATGTGGTATTTTTCTCCTGGATCGAGAAAGCAACGAGCTCTATTTAAGACAGATTATAGGAGGGGATTTAGAAGAGGTGAAACATCTAAGGTTGAGGGTGGGAATAGATGGTATTATTGGAAGGGTAGCAAAGATAGGTGAGCCTATTTATATTCCTGATTTATCGAAAGATTCAATATATATCCTCGGGCAAAGGGAAGCAAAATCTGAGGTAGCATTTCCTCTAAAGGTAAGAGATCAAGTGATTGGCGTCCTCGACATACAACATAACGAGGTGAGGGGGTTTGACGAAGAGGATCTGAAGCTTCTTTCTTCATTCACAAGTCAGGTGAGTATCTTTATTGAGAACGCCCAACTATTCTCTGAACTAAAACAGACCCTAAGGGAGTTAAAACAGGCTCAGGAACAGATCATCCAGGCTGAAAAATTGAGGGCATTAGGGGAGATGGCAAGTGGGGTAGCTCACGATTTCAATAATGTTCTGGCTGCCATTATTGGAAATATACAACTAATTCTTCATCAATTGGGAAATCTCCCTCTTGAGGAGATTCGAGAACGTCTAAAGGTGATTGAGAAGGCATCAAAGGATGGAGCTGAGACGGTTCGTCGGATTCAGGAATTTACAGGTGTGAGGAGGGATAGAGAATTTACTCCCCTCTCCCTGAATGACCTGATTCGGGAAGTGGCAGTTATAACAGAGCCTCGCTGGAAAGATCAGGCTCAAAAGAGAGGTATACAGATAAAATGGATTAGCGAGCTTGGAGATATCCCTCCAATCTTGGGAAACCCATCTGAATTAAGGGAGGTTTTTACTAATATTGTATTCAATGCTATCGATGCAATGCCTGAAGGAGGACAAATTACAATTACAACACAACCCCAATCTGATGGCTGGGTGGAGATAAGGATTTCGGATACAGGAATTGGAATGACAGAGGAGGTTAAGAGGAGAATTTTTGACCCATTTTTCACCACTAAGGGTGTTACAAGCTCAGGATTGGGCTTGAGTGTCTCATTCGGTATTATCAAAAGGCATGGAGGCGAGATCCTGGTAGATAGTGAGATCGGAAAAGGGACATCCTTCATTATTCATCTTCCAACAGGTTATGGGGAGGAAATTCCCGTAGAAGAGAGAGAGATAAAGAGACCTGCTATAGAACCAATGAAAGCTCACATTCTGGTGATCGATGACGAAGACTATGTCCGTGACATCCTTTACAAGATGTTGACTACCAAAGGCCATCAGGTGGAATTGGCCTCTGATGGTGAGGAAGGTATAGAAAAGTTTAAAAATTTGAAGTTTGATCTGGTCTTCACCGACCTGGGACTACCAAAGGTATCAGGTTGGGATGTTGGTAAAGCTGTTAAAGGGATTAATCCTAAAGTCCCTATTGTTATGATTACAGGCTGGGGAATGGAACTTGATAGAGACAAGATGAACGAGAGCGGAATTGATTTAGTCCTTTCCAAGCCATTCAGTTTCGATCAGATTATTCAAATAGTCTCTGATGCCATGCAATTAAAGGAAAAGATGTGAATCCTTTTGCACAGTCAAAAATATAGTTCGAGACCTCTAAAAAAGTATCTATAAAGAGTCTTATAGAATGGGGAGGTAGGGTGGAAAAGCCTTCGAAGGGTTTGGAACCCTACCTCCCCAGTCATTTCAGGACTTTTTCAGAGACCTCTGGTCTCTGAGGAGGTTTTTGAGAGACAGGGAAGCTGGAGTTCTAATCCCTTATAATTTCGAATACCTGATTCTCAATAAATATTTTGCATAGGTTGAAGTTGAGGGATAAAGGGATGGTGGCGGTGCAGGGATTCGAACCCTGACCTGTCCTTATAAATTATTGAAATTATTAAACAATTTTTCGAAAATCTGTCTCTGAGAGATAACACCGAGATGGGTATAAATCTCTGTAGTCACTGCCCTTTTGAGGTCAACTCTCCATTCTTTTTCCTTCGGTGTTCTCCTTATCGCATTTATTGTCAGCTCCAAATCTTCACTTAGATTCTGCCTCTCGAGCCTCCAATACAAAAACCTTGATCCAAATTTCTGTCGGGCATTATGATGATGATCAATTGCCTCAGTAACACCACCTAAAAATCCGACTTTTCCCCACCACTTTGTAAGACCAACAGGGTTTCCAAATGGCTTTGCATAGTATCCATCATATACATTTCTTAAAATTGCAAAAAGAGTATTCTGCTTCTCTGGATGAAGTGATAAAATTCCAGACATGTCTGATACTAAGATCAAATACTTTCCTCCCTTTTGGAGTTTCTGAAGAATCCCAAATCCATCTGCCCTCTTTGTTCTCAAACCTGAAATCAAGGATTGGGCTGTGAAGTCTGAAATTTTTATCACATTTGGTAAATCTGAAAATAGATTCAGTGTTTCAGATTTTGATCTCCCAGAAGAACCTACGATCAAACACCAAACCGGGTCTGATTCAAGGAGAAAGTTAGCAGCTATGACCCCGAGTGAAACACGTAGGGTTTTAGGTGAAATCTTCAGGATTCTCTTATATTCTAATTCAAGTTCTTTGATCTCCACTTGCTGGCTCCTTTGCCTGTTAAGTATTTTTTAATCTTCTTCCCCTTCTTCTCTTTCTTCCTCCTCATCATCCTCTTCATCCTCATACCCTAAAAGCTCTCCTAATTCTGAGTAGAGCTCTTCTAAGAAGTTTATCATTTCTTTCGTTGTCGGCATTTTCTCACACCTCCTTTCTTTAATTTTTTAGTTCATCGAATGGGTAAAAAACTTGCTTGCCTGCTGATTTGAATTGTAAGACTCTCTTTTCTCGCAGCCTCCATAGGGTGATCCTTTTGACCCCAAGAAAGTTTTCAGCCTCTCTTTGATCAAACCATTTGCTCTTCATATTGACATTTAAACACATCTTGTTTAGAATGTCTGTAGACGAAAATAACCTTTGATATTCAAGGCATAGAAGGTGAGCAATAAAAAATCTCTAATCATACAAATTCCCCTTTTTCTGAGGGGTATTTTTAAAAAAGGATGTAGTGAGTTTCTACCAGGAAATCGTTACAGATCAATTCCTACCAATATGGAGAAGATCGTCGAAAATGGAGAAAGAAGAGAATGGAGATCGGGCTGGGGTAGAAAATATGGCTCTGGAGACCTTCCTCCAAATAAAATTGTGAGTTACGTCAATACTCTGGTAGAAAGAGGGGAAGCAAAAAATGTTCACGACGCATTTTGGGAAGTGTCAGAAGTGACTGGCTACGAGTATGATACTGTGAAAAAGATTTATTACAATACTCTTCAAAGGGATAGATACAGACCTTTAATTGAAACAGATGTTAAAGAGATCGCTGAGGAACCAATAAACCCTGAAACAGCACTGGAGGAACTTATCGCCCAGGGTGGTAGTTGTTCATGGGAGTTTTTAGCAAGGGAATTTGGTAAGGATAAAGCCGATGAACTTTTTTCTCGTTATGGTGAAAAATTGAGGGAAAATAAAGAAAAACTGAAAAAGAAGGAATAATATAGGAAGGAGAAATTTATGAAAATAAACATTGTATATAAAAAGGAAAAAGAATGGTTTGTGGGATATATCCAGGAATATCCTGAATATGAAAGCCAGGGGAGAACTCTGGAGGAATTGAAGGATAATTTAATAGAAATCTATAATGATATTAGAAATGGTTTGGTGCCCGAGGCAGAACCTTTTCAGATATTGGAATTATCAATTTGAAAAGAGAAGAATTGCTTAGAATAATCAGTTCAATTGGTTGTGTTTTTGTGCGTCATGGTGCTAACCATGATTGGTATAAAAATCCTCAAACTGGTAAGACTCAACCCATTCCAAGGCATAGAGAAATTGAAGATGGCCTCGCTAAAAGAATCATTAAGAGATTATCGTAGAGATATGTCAAAAATTCAAAAAAGACGGTTCTATTCTTGCTTAACAAATCACTCCAGTGGATGGCTTACAAGGTGAGATCAAATGAAAGGAAGAAAAGTAAGGGAGGTGATGGAGAATGGGAGGAGATTATGGCACCGTTAGGGAGGATATATCTATGGAAAATCTAAGAGAGTTCTTTCAGCAGGGTAAACTTCCTTGGCCTTACACTGGCTACAAATGCTAAAAGTCGAGGACTAACCGAGAATGCTATATTTGCAGACTTCCCATAAAGTCAGGCGAGCTATATTTTAGAGACGTTAGAGGGGGCATGTGTGCTAAACATATAGACGTGGAAGCAATTAAGACCTACAGGAAATGATTAGAAAGTGCAAAAAGCATTATAGTGATAGGAACTGATGCTGCTGGGTCGGGAGGTGAGCGTTGGGCCTTCGTCGTTTACCGTGATAGAAAAGGGAGTAGGCAAGAGATTAAACGTTGCAGAGGTATTAATAAAAGTTTAGCGGGACCAACACCTGCCGAAGGTATTGCTATCATTAAAGCATTGGAATGGACTATTGAAGCTACTGAAAAGGAAATAATATCACCTGATG
>JBBITW010000061.1:4055-17680 GCA_037440525.1 Deltaproteobacteria bacterium | reverse complement strand
TGTGATAAGCTGTTCTTTCACCTCTTCGTAAAATTTCGTCCCTGGAAAAGGTGTAAGAATCGCAAAGATAGGCTGATCAATATCCAACTCATGGATGTATTCAATTAACCTCTTGAAATCTTCCTCAGTATAAGATGGATCAACCATGAAATATCCAATCACACCGACATCATTCGATTTTAAAACCTTTGCGGCTTGATTATTTTTATCAACCGTACTCTTCTTATTCAGTTTGATTAAATCTTCATCCTTAAAAGACTCAAAACCCACTAACACGGCCTTTAGACCAATCTCACGCCATTTTTCTATTAATTCGGGTTTTTTAATAATCAAATCAGATCTGGCATATATTTGATAATTTTTCTTTATTCTTGCCTCTTTTATCTCTAAATAAAGATGTTCCACCCATTCAAAATTTTCCCAGGAGTTATCGTCTACAAACGTTACGTATGGCTCTTTTATCGTAAGCAGTTCTTCAACAATGACTTTTGGTGATCTCACTCGATACTTTCCTTTATTAAGCATCCATTGGCAACAAAATGTGCAACGAAAGGAGCACCCTCTGGATCCTATAATACAGGCGATCGGCCTCCAGGTTCCACGAAAATAACGATTGCGATATTTAGAGGTTAAATCTCTATTCGGAATTGGCATCTCATCGATGTTGATCAGAGGCCTCTCAGGGGTGAACATTAGTTTTCCATCTTTAGGAACAGCAAGCCCTTTAACTTCAGACACTTCCTTTTTTAATTCCAATGCATCTATCAACTCAGGAAAAGTTCTTTCACCCTCTCCAAGAACAATGAAATCCACAAACTCCTTAGCAAAATCCTGGGGCATAACACTTGGGTGATGACCTCCCACGATAGTAACAATCTTGGGATTTAAATCTTTTATCTCCTTTAAAACCTTAATGCATTCATAATACCCAGCTGTTACGCACCCCGCTCCCACTATATCAGGCTGAAAACTCTCAATTTCCTTAGATAAGGTATTTTTATCAAGACGCATATCTAAAATCTTTACATCATGTTGAGGTATGGTAGAGGCAAGTATCTCACAAGCCAAAGGCTCAGGGATCGAAGATTTATATACAAATGAATTCGAACAATGGGGTGGTTGGGTGAGAAGGACCTTCATATTTGTCTCATTTCCTTTATCGTTAGAAATTCTACGGTTATTATTAAAAACTTTTTAGGATTTTGTCAACAAAAATGTACATTTTCATGTTAATGCCTCATTGAAGTGGGGAACCCTATTAGAATCAGGCAGGGATATCTCCGAAAATTTTATAAAGCGGAGCACTTCAAAAAGGGGTTGGTAAAAGTCATTTCATTCAACTAATCATAGCTAACCAGTGCATAAGAAATTCTGCAGTGATGGGACAAGCTGAGGTTTCCGCTATAAAATTTTCTACGATATCCCTGCCTGATTCCACGAATGAATGGGGCATTAGATTTTATGTATAATTTGAAATTCAATATTTTTTTAGGATTATTATCACAAATGAATAAATCTTGACATCATTACACCATGATGTTAATATTAAATTTTAATAAAGGAGAGATTTATATGAGACGAGCACAAGTCCAATTTCAAGAAGAGGTGTATGAAATACTTAGGCATCGAGCCTTTTTAGAAAAAAAGTCAATTGCCAAAGTTATTCGTGAGATAGTAGAAAAAGATATTTTTCAAACCAATCATCATCCATCTTTTTCTATTAAGGATTTTTCATTTATTGGAGCAGGTCGAACTAAACAGGGACTTCTTGAGCCTGTCTCTGAGAGGCATGATGAGGCTCTAAGGGAGGCTTTTCAAAAATGATTTTTATCGATACCTCAGCAATCTATGCTTTGGCAGATAAGGCAGATCCTAATCATACCAATGCCTTGAAAAAATTCGATCTTGCTTTGAAAGCTGGCGAGGTCTTTTTAACACACAATTATATATTGGTTGAAACGGCTGCCTTATTAAATGCAAGACTCGGATTACAGTCTGCCCTCCTTTTTTTAAGAGATGCTAAGGCATTCAATATAGAATGGATTGATATAAACATACATCAGGAGGCTTTAAAAGAGCTTGAAAAACTTGGGAGAAAGGGGGTTAGTCTAATTGATTGTACAACTTTGGTTGTTATGAGAAAAAGAGGTGTGAAAAAGATTTTAGCCTTTGACCCTGACTTTGAAGAACAAGGGTTTACCATTTGTTAGCTTTTATAAATATACAAATTATAAAAACAATATAATATTAAAAAACTTTTAAAAATTAAATAGTTATTAATTATATATCATGAATAATATTAAATTTGAATGAAACAGCCATCTTGATGAGATTGGGAAATTATGCTAATTTCTAATTGCCAATTTAAAGGAGATGGTTATGCATATTGATGAAGGGAAGAAATTTGACAAAAGAAATATTGAAAAAAATGTCAAAGATGGTATAATTACTCAAAAAGATTATGAAATTTATTTATCAAAACTCCCTGATGTAAGCCATAAAATATATATTCCTGAAGAAAATTCAGATGGTGTAAAAGAACAGGACTCTATAAACGAGGAAAAAATTATTAAAAAGAAGGAAATAAAGAAGAAGAAAAAGGGAAAATAAAATAATTATGCCAATTTATGAATATCTTTGCAATGACTGTCACAAAGAATTTAGCCAGCTTTTTTTAAATTTAAAAGAAATAAATAAAGTAAGGTGCAAATTTTGCAATAGTAAAAATTTGACCAAGTTAGTTTCTTCATTCGCAGTCCACCAGACTGAAGAATCAAGGCTGGCAAATTTCGACACCTCAAAACCAAGAGGAGATGATTTTTATAAAGATACAAGAAATATTGGTTTATGGGCAAAGAAGAGAATGAGAGAGTTAGGCGTTGATTTGGGGCCTAAAATGGATGAAATTGTTGAGAAAGGCCGAACAGGAAAGATTCTTGAAGAATACAATAAATAGTTATTTTAAATTAAATTATGGAAGATAAGGATTACTATAAAATTTTAGGTGTTTCAAGGGACGCATCTGAAGAAGAAATAAAGAAGAGTTATCGTAAAATTGCGATGCAATGTCATCCGGATAGAAATCCAGGTAACAAAGAGGCTGAAGAAAGATTTAAATTGGCCGCAGAGGCATATGAAGTGCTTAGAGATCCAGAAAAAAGAGAAATCTATGACCGCTATGGGATTGAAGGTTTGAAAGGAACTGGATTTACTGGTTTTAGAGGTTTCGACGATATCTTTTCTGCTTTTGGAGATATCTTTGAGGATTTTTTCGGGTTTGGTACAACTCAGCGACGGCGTCCACGAGCACGTCAAGGAGCTGATCTGAGATACGATCTTAAAATATCGTTTTTAGAATCCGCATTCGGAAAAGAGACTGAAATTGAAATACCTAAAAATATTACCTGTGAGATTTGCAATGGGACAGGGGCAAAACCAGGGACTTACCCTACGACCTGTCCAACTTGTAGGGGAACGGGGCAAGTTACCCGCACACAAGGTTTTTTTACAATCAGTACCACCTGTGGTCATTGTCGTGGAGAAGGAAAGGTAATTTCTCATCCCTGCAAAGAATGTCGTGGATATGGTAAGGTAAGAAGAAATAAAAAGATTTCCGTTAAAATTCCCCCAGGTGTAGACACAGGATCAAAGTTAAGAATAAGGGGTGAAGGAGAAGAAGGAGAACGTGGCGGTCCTCCTGGAGATTTATTCATTTTCCTATATGTTGAGCCCCATGATTTTTTCTCAAGGGAGGGAGATGATATTATTTGCCAAATACCAATAAGTTTCCCTCAAGCCGCCTTAGGGGCTGAGATAGAAGTACCAACCCTCAATGGAAAAAGGGTGTTGACCATTCCCAAAGGAACTGAGAGTGGTGAGATATTTAGGATAAAAGGAGAAGGCTTCCCAAGATTAAAGGGGAATGGTAAGGGAGATGAAATTGTTCAAATCGTTGTAAAAACCCCAAAGAATTTGACAAAAAGGCAAGAAGAACTGTTAAAAGAATTTGAAGAATTGGGAAAGAAAAAAGAGAGAATAGAAGAGGGTCGAGGCGAATCACAGAGCAATTGGAAAAGGTTTTTTAAAATAGAAAATTAAAGTTTACATAATATATATTATCAGACATAATTTGGAAAAGAAATATAACATTTCAGGAATAATTCTTTCAGGCGGCAAAAGCCTTCGAATGGGAAAAAACAAGTCCTTTATTAAAATAGAAGGTATTCCCATTATTCAAAGAATTTATAATTTATTTGATGAACTATTCCAGGAAGTGATGATTATTACCAATGATAAGGAATTGTTTTCAAATTTTAATTCAAAAATTTATAGTGATCTAATCCCTGATAAAGGGGTGATTGGAGGATTATATACTGGAATTTATTATTCTGAATATCAACATTCTTTTTGTGTCGCCTGTGACATGCCATTTATTCAGAAATCTGTTGTTGAAATATTAATTAGTGAAATAAAAGATTACGATGTAATCGTTCCCAGGACAATAGATGGATTGCAACCCCTCCATGCCATTTATTCGAAAAACTGTTTAGAACCAATAAAAGATATTATTGAAAAAGGAGATTATAAAATCATTGATATTTACCCAACGGTCAAGGTTAATATTGTGGAGGAGAATAAATTTATTTATTTGGATCCATCCCGCAAATCATTTATTAATGTAAACACCCCTGAAGAGTTGGAGTCGATATTGCGAGTCCGGAAATAAGGCTACTCGAATGGAACACAATGGATTTAGAAAAAAGGGTTTTCAGTTATGCCCTTCTGATTTTATCCGGAAGTTATGCCTATTGATTACCATCATCGTTTTCATTTTTTCTTTTCTCCAAAAAGCACATTCAAAACCCATGGGTGAAGATGAGCAATTGATATCAGTGGGAGTCGGTGCGTTCAAAGATGGTTTTTATGATATTGCTGAAAAACAGTTTTTAAGTTTTATCCATATATATCCCAAACATGAAAAGATCTATGATGTCTATTACCTCTTAGGAAGGACTTTAATCCTCAGGGGAAAATGGAAAGAAGCCGTTTCGGTTTTATCAAAGATTCTTCAAGAAGCTGGAAAATTTGAAAATATGGATCACGTCCTTTTTGGACTCGCTGAGATGAAAACGAGGCTGGGGGATCGTGATGAAGCGACAAGATTGCTTTATACCATTATAAAAAAATACCCAAAATTTGAACAGATCGATGATTGCTATTTTCTTTTAGGCCTCCTTGAATTTGAATCAAATCAACTCAAAGCTGCCGAAAGTACTTTTAAAAAAATTTCTCAAACATCCAAAAAGAATGAACTCATTCAATATTCCCATTTTTGGCTGGGAATGATCTCCTTTAAACAAAAGAATTATGAAAAAGCGGCAAACTATTTTCAGGATCTCTGGGAAAAACAAAAAGCCCTCCCCAAGGAGTATTTAAAATATGCGTTGATCTGGCTCGGTGAGTCCTATAGGAAGACAGGTCAATTTCATGAAGCCAAAAACCATTACAAAACATTTTACCAACTTTTCAAATATGATCCCCTGGCCGCAGAGGCCTTCTGGAAAGAAGGTTTTTGTGGGTATCAAGAAGGAGGGGGCCTTAAAAAATCTATCGAGACCTTTCAGTCATTCCTTAGCCAATACAAAAACTCTCCGCTTCAACTTTATACTCGTTATCTGATTGGAAAGATGCTCATGATGGGAGAGGATTACTTATCTTCAATTAAAGAATTAAATTCTATTTTAACTCCTTCTTTAGAATTCTCATGGGGAGGGGCTTCCCTTTTAACCTTATATTGGAATTACATCCACCTCGGTGAGAACGATGAGGCCAATCGTATTCTTCAACGGTTACAAAAAACTAATCATTTTGAGGATGAAAAAATCTTTATCCAATGGTTAAATGCAGAGATTCTATTTCACATAGGAGAAGTTTTAGAATCCATTCCATACTATTTTAATATTGTTAATACCTCGCTAAGAGAAAGAGCCTTATTTCAAATTGGGAAAGGATATTTTTTTGAAAATAAATACAGAGAGGCTATTACGAATTTAGACATCTTAATCCTTGAATTTCCAAACTCTGAATATCTTGATGAGAGCCTATTCCTTAAAGGAGAGTGCCTTGTCAGTTTAGGAAATCTGGATCAGGCTTTAGAAAGCTATGAACTTCTTGCTCGGCAAAATAAGTATCATTTTTGGAAACTTTTTGCTCTTACCCAGATAGGGGTGATTTCGTCTTTGAAAAGTGATTATGAGAAAGCCGAGGGCCCATTGAAGAAAATTATGGAGGATTTCCCCAACCATCCTCTCTTCTATCATGCAGCCTTTCTATTGGGAAACCTAAATTTTAATAAACATCATATTATTGAGGCCCTCCATTACTACTCCATCGTTCTAAAAGGAAATATCCTTGAGCTTTTAGGGGGTTCCTACTTCGCTTCAGGAGAAATATTTTTTCAACAGGGAAAGTATGAAAAGGCTCTCCAAAGCTTTGAGAATGCTATCCAATATTTAAAAGAAACCTCCTCTTTGTTCTTCCTCACCCATTTGGAAATAGGGAATTTAAAGAAAAGGGGAGGAAAACCCGAAGAAGCCAAGGAATCCTACATGACCATTATCAATCGATCAAAAGATGAAGAGCTTAAGAGAGCAGCAAGAGAATTATTGAATCGGTTGGAAGTCCATTGAGAGTTTTATGAAAATTGAAAAAGGAATCATCCAAAGGATGGAGATTCAGGATTTGGACGAGGTTCTTGAGATTGAAAACTCTGTCTCGCTCACCCCTTGGTCCAGAGAAATATTCTATAGAGAAATTCAAAATCCCCTTACCCATTGCTATGTGATTCGAAATGAAGAATCCATTCCTCCTTCAGTGGTCGGATATATCTGTTTTCAAAATATTCAAGATGAATCAGAACTTCACAATATCAGTGTCCACCCCTTTTATCAACGATCAGGCTTAGGGAAAAAACTCATGCAATTTTATATTGACTTCTGTCGTAGAAAGGGGATCAAAATCTCCTATCTTGAAGTTCATTCTCTTAATCGTTCAGCCCTTCATCTCTACCAATCCTTTTCTTATCAACGATTCGGGATGAGGAGAAAATTCTATCAGGGGAAGTTTGACGCACTTCTCATGATGAAAATCATTTAAATTTATGCCTCACCAGACCGATGGAATTGTGATTAAAAATGAAAGAATTCATTCAAATTATTTTATATTAAAAATCCACTGTCCTCTAATCGCCAATCAAATTAGACCCGGTCAATTTATTATGCTGAAAGTCTCTGAAGATCACTATCCCCTTCTGAGAAGGCCTTTTAGTATATATAAAGCTTCATTAGATGGAAAGATAGACATCCTGTATAAGAAAGTGGGCAAAGGAACCCAAGAGATGACCACCTTCAAGAAAGGGAAAAAAATCAGTCTGATTGGACCATTAGGGAATGGCTTTACCCTGCCCCCCCTCCCCTCTTCTGCTCCTATTCTTTTAATCGGTGGAGGGATAGGAATTGTTTCACTTTACCTCTTAGCTTCCGTTCTAAAAGACGAAGATATTTTTGTTTTGGTTGGAGGAAAAACAGAGAAAGATATCTTATGTTTGGATGATTTTCGAAAAATCCATTCCCATCTCACGGTTGCCACTGAAGACGGAAGTCTCGGTTTTAAGGGGACTGTGGTTGATCTCTTTCTTTCGTTTGAAAAAATGATTTCAAAAAAAAGGCCGTATATTTTTGCCTGTGGTCCAATGGAGATGTTAAAGGAATTGGCAAACAAATCAAAATCAAAAGACCGCTTTCAGATCTCTCTTGAGGCGAGAATGGGATGTGGCTTTGGGGCCTGCTGGGGTTGTGTGATAAAAACAAACCATACCCAATCACCCTATCAAAGGGTCTGTAAAGAAGGTCCAGTTTTTAATTTAAAAGATATTGATTGGGATTAATCTATTCGTCTCGGTGGTAAGAGGAATGACGAGTTCTCCTGATTTAACAGTAAGAATCGGAAATCTGATCCTGAAGAACCCTGTGATCGTATCCTCTGGTACTTTTGGATTTGGTGAGGAATTTGAGAATTTTTTCGATCTGAATCAACTTGGTGCGATCATCCCAAAAGGAATTTCGTTAAAACCAATGAAAGGGAATCCTCCTCCTCGAATCTTTGAGACAGAAGGAGGGATAATCAATTCCATCGGACTTCAGAATCCTGGATATAGAGAATTTTTGAAAAAAAAATTTCCCTATTTAAAAAATATCAATACTCATCTGATCCTTAATATTTTTGGGAATACCCTTAAAGAGTATGTTGAGTTGGCAAGGCGTTTCGACCAGATTCAGGGAATTTCTGGCCTCGAAATGAATCTCTCCTGTCCCAATGTGAAAAAGGGTGGACTTCTTTTTGGGACCGAACCCAAAATGACTTACCAACTTGTCAAAGAAGTTAGAAAAGCAACAAAATTGACTTTAATCGTTAAATTAACGCCCAATGTGACAGATATTTCATTGATTGCTAAAAGTGCAGAAGATGGGGGAGCTGATGCTGTCTCCCTTGTGAATACTTTTAGGGCAATGGCGATCAATATCCATACCAGGAAATCAGAATTAGGAAATATCATCGGAGGCCTTTCAGGGCCTGCCATCAAACCGATTGCAATAAGGATGGTCTGGGAAGTGAGTCACAAAGTCAAAATCCCTATTATTGGAATGGGAGGAATAATGAAAGCTGAAGACGCTATTGAGTATATTCTTGTAGGAGCCTCAGCCATTCAGATTGGAACGGCTAACTTAATCAATCCAAAAACAGGACAAGAGGTCATTGAGGGAATAAAGCAATACCTCATCCGAAACAAAATAAACCAAATCCAAGAACTAATTGGTGCTTTCAGGTGAAAGCTAAGAGGACAAAAGGCCCTTTTCTTTTCATTCTAAGCGAAGGTGAAGAACCTCTAAACCTCATCCTTAATAATCTTGGGTGAGATAAAAATCAACAAATCTTTTCTCTTGTCTTCTTTATTTTCTCTTTTAAATAACCATCCCAGCAAAGGAATCTTCTTAAAGAGTGGGATGCCCTCATCCCCCTCTGTCTTTTCGATCGAGTAAACTCCTGCAATGGCTACGACCCCATTATCCTTAATCAATACCTCAGAAGCAGCTTCCTTTTTATCGATACTTGGGGTTCCTAAGACCGTGATACTTGAATCAGGAGCATCCTTCTTGGCCTTAATACTCAATTTAATGTGTCCATCATTGGTCACATGAGGTGTAACCGTTAATTTCAAATTGGCTTCAATAAAGTCGACCGTAGCCGTGCCCTCAGCTGTGTATTTGATATAGGGAATTCTTAACCCCTGCTCAATATAGGCTTCCTTATTATCAAGCGTTGCAATTTTTGGACTTGAAATAATCTTAACATCTCCTTGATTTTCATGGGCCGAAATTGCGATGTCCAATTCTGAGATTGTCCCTCGACTGAAGAGAAACTCAAAAATGCCAGCAGTTCCAACCTTTGGGACGGCTGGAAGATTCACCAAACCATGTGTGGTCTTTGAGCTATCAAGGGTTGAGGTTCCACTTATACCTCCGCCAGCAGTGGCTTTCCCTCCGCCAACTAAAAATCCCCATTTGACCCCCAATTCTCTTTGGAAGGTCAAATTGGCCTCAACAATCCTGGCTTCAATAAGAACTTGAGGTGTTTTTCTATCCAGGGCCATTACTAAATTTTTTACCGCTGCGATATTTCTTGGAATATCCTTAACAATCAAGATGTTAGTCCTTTCATCGATTTTAACATCTCCCCGATCACTCAAAACACTCTTCACCTGAGAGAGGATCTCTTTTGCGGATGCATAATTCACTGGAACCAGTTCAAGCTCAAGATCCTCTAATTTCTCTTTTGCTCTTTTGGCCTCTAATTCAGCCTGAACCTCTTTCTTTAAAGTCTCATTGGGAGCAATACGTATTACATTTCCCACACGGGTCATCCCGAGGTTTCGAGACTGTAAGATGATCTCAAGGGCCTGATCCCATGGAACATCCACTAACCTCATTGTAACCTTTCCAGTAACATCATCCCCTGCGATAATATTTAGATTACTGACTTCAGCAATCAGTCTTAGAATATTTTTAATATCTGCATCTTTGAAATCAAGAGATAATTTTCTCCCACTATATTTTCTCTCTACAGGTTCTTCTTCGGAGATCTTCTTTTCTACCTCAACTTTTTTGATCTCTTCAGCTGGAGGAGCTTCTTTAATTGCTTCTTCTTTCTTCGGTTCTTCTTTCGGTTCTTCTTTTACTTCAATCTCTTTTATCTCTTTCTTGACGACTTCAGGTGTGACTTCCTCCTTCTTAACCTCTGGTAGAATGGTTGGTTCTCTGACTTCAGCCTTTTTAGGCCTTTCTTTGATATCGATAAAGATTTCTTTTCCCTCTTTGGTTGTTTCATAGGAAGTTTCTTCTCTTAACTTGACGGATACTAAAATGTTATTTGTCTTTCCCTCTTTGATATTTTTAAGATCGATATAGTGAATGGCACTTTCAAAGGCACTGGTATCTAAACCCCTTAAGAGGTTTTTGGGGGCCATGGCATTTTTTACCTTGATAGTAATAAGGTTTTTGGAAGGCATGGAAGATTCAAATTCAGAATCTTCAGAAGATAGGGAGAGGACGATTCGTGATTTATCATTGATCTGTTTAAAATCAATACCGGTCAATCTATTCTGTTTATGAGATTTTTCAGGTTTTTCTATTTGGGGCATTGAAGAAGGAACAGGGGCTTCCTTTACAGATTTTTCTTGAATTTCTCCAACTAAAACCAATAACCTTCCATCTTCTCGATTGATCTGATAATTTGGTAGGTTGGGTTTGGATGAATCAAAAACGACCCTTAATTTATCAGGGTATTTTCCGAGGCGAACTGCCTTTACAATAGGGTTCTCCATCTTGATCAATTTTCGGGGGTATCGGCTCCCTACTCCCCAGATATCTAAGACCAATCTTGCAGGCGAATCCAGTTTAAAAGAGTTATAGTTTTCAACCCTTCCATCAGCAATAATGTTGAAAGCAACCAAATCTGGTTTTTCTTCAATTTGTATATTGACCACCTCTTTTGCTTTACCCATTTGAGGAGGAACGGCAGGGAGGGGTTCCTCTTTTTGAGGAGGAGAAGCAGGAAGGGGTTCTTCTTTTTTTACAGTTTCTATAGGTTTGGTCTCTTCGATGGGTTTGCTTGTTTCAGGAGTAGAAGCCTCTACCTTTGTCTCTATTATCGGTCCTTCTTTTTCAATAGGTTCGGTTTTTTCAGGGGTTTCGTGTTTTTCAATCAATTCTTTCTCATCAGGCTCTGGAGCTTTGGCTACCATTTTGACCTTTTCAATATCAATGACGAGATATTTATCTCCTTCAGAGATATTATAGTTGGTCATCTGCATCAAACTAATTTCAATCCTTCCTTTATCATCATATTGAGTCGTCAAGACTTCTCCGATCGTTCCATTGTTGATTTCAATGGGGGATCTGACCTGTTTTAAATCGATGTTTGGAACATCAATCACGATTCGCAAGGGGTCGGTGAGAAGTTTATAAAACGGAGGAGCGATAGGTTCAGAGCCTTCAACTTGAACCCTTGTATAATTTTCTTCCTCTGTATAGGCTATCTTTTGAATCGTAGAGATCTTACTCCCCGTTTTTAGAGTATCAGGCATAGGTGCCTGAACCGTAGCCTTCTTTGTGGCGCAACCAAATATAACAAATAAGGAAAACAGAATAAGAACCAACTTAAGGCTCTGAGAATGTTTCATGATTCTCCTCCTTCTTCAAGTTTATGAAGAGATAGTGATATCTCATTAAATTTTGTCTGCCCAAAAATGTCCTGATAAACCTCTTCAATAATCACTTTATCCTTAAGAATTTTAGTCACCTTCCCATCATTTTTTCCTACCAGGGTCCCTTTCTTTAAGAAATACCCCTTTCCAGTGGCATCCTCAACAAGTGCGATATTCCCTTCCCGAGACGTGATAATGGCTACCAGTTTTAACTGACTGATATCATACTTCTGAAGAGGGGTTAGAGGGCCAGATTTCTGACTTTCTTTGGTTGCGGTCAGTTGAATAAAGGGTTTAAAAGGATCTGGCTTTCCAGTAGGATTATATGAATATTCCTCTTCTTCTACCTTCTCGAGATCCTTTTTTTCGACCTCCTTTTTCTCCGCCAACTTTTGTGTTCCCTCTTTCTTCTTCTCTATAGTCGTTGACTTTGGTTTTGATGGAATGGAAGAGGGGGTGGTTCCACCTCCACATCCTACCAATCCAAAGACACAGATCATCAAAATGATGATCCACTCAACATTTGACCTATTTCTTTTTAGGTTTTGGAATTTCTTCATCTTCACCTCTTTTAGAAGTCTTTTTCTTTTCACCTTTTTTCTCCTCAACCTTCGTTTCAATAAATCGATAGGTGTTAATCATACAGGAGGTCTTTACCAGGTTTTCAAGTTCGCTCTTACCCTTGACCTCTTTTGCCCTGGTCATATTAAAATCGACAACGTTGATAATTCTCGGAAGCTTACTCACCCGATCGAAAAAAGTTCCTGTGTGATGGTAACTCCCCAATATAACCAGTTCAATAGGAACCTTGGCATAAAACTGCTGGGGCTCCTCTGGTTTTGGTCGAAATAGAGTGAATTCCAGGTTCGATTCCTTTCCCAAAGTCGAAATATTTTTTAATATCTCCGGAATCTCTTTCTCGTTAGGCAATTGCGTCAAGGCATCTTTGAGCTCAACATTCAACTTCTCAACCTGCTCTTTGAATTTCTGCAAGTCCCGGACGATTTCTTTGCTGACAATCAAATCTTTTCGAAGTTTATCCAGCTCAGACCTTTTCAGCTTCAATTCATCCTGTAATGGGATGAAAAAGACATAAAGATATAACCCGGCAATGACCAATAGAAGGACAACCAAGAGCAAGATTTTCTTGGATGTTGGAAGCTTTATGATCGAATCCATTGTTAGGGCCATAGGATTCTCCTCTCATTCAATATTATGAAGTGATCTCACAAGAAAGGATAAATTTCTTTAACTTGATTTTACTCTGTTCCACTTGCTCACTCACGACGAGGTCCACATTTTTAAAAAGTTTCGATTTTCTCAGATTCGTCATAAAGTTTGCGATCGTTTCATCATCTAAGGCAATCCCTTCAATTCCTAATTTTGCCCCTTCTTTTTTCAGTGCCTCAAGGTGGATCTTTTCAGGTTTTCCCATGCTGAGCTCATCCAGTATCCTTGCAGGAAATGCCTTTGCTCTTCTCAACGAATTGATGATGTTCAGTTTTTCCTGTAAGGTTTTCTGTGCCTCCTTGGCCTTTTCAACTTCTGTCGTCAGAGACTTGTAATAATCAATCTCCTTTTTCGTTTCTGCGATCTGGGCGATGACCGTCTCTTTTTCTTTTCCCAATCTCCATTGGAGAAAAATAAGGACAACTAAAAGGAGGACAACTGAAAGAATAAGGACCATTAACTCCTTCCTCATTCCCACTTTTTTCTTCTCTTTTCTTGCTAAAAGTAAGTTGATCTTGATCATCTATCTCCTACCTTTCTTGAAGCAAGCCCTACCCCAACGGCCATAATGGGG
>JBBITW010000061.1:0-4045 GCA_037440525.1 Deltaproteobacteria bacterium | reverse complement strand
AAATCTTTTCCAGTATAATCGATCTTTTTAAAGGGGTTGACCACTTCAACGGGTATCCCAATGTGTTGCTGCAATATCACATCAAAATCTTTCATCTTTGATCCCCCGCCACTTAGATACAATTTTCCTATCTTCTCATAAGTGGTGGTGGATTGGAAAAAATCTAAGGAGTTCCCAATCTCAACAGCCAAAGATTCAGCGGCTGATCTCAAAACATCTTGAATGATCGTTTGAGAAGTAGTCTCCACCGTCGTTCCAACTTTGATCTTCTCTGCCTCTTCATGATCTATATGGAGCTGTCTCTGGATCTCTTCAGTAATCTGGTTTCCTCCCTTAAAAATATCTCGTGTAAATCCAGAGACGTTGTTCTTAATAATATTAATATTGGTCACACTGGCTCCTACATTGGCAATGGCCACTGTTTCATCCTTGTCGATTTCGTAATTAATGGCTAACATATTTTCGAGAGCAAAGGAATCAATATCAATGATCACTGGATTTAATCCTGATTCCATGATGATCGATACGTAGTCATTAATAATATCTTTTTTAGCAGCAACCAGAACCACATCCATTACTTCTTGGTTTTCAGAGGTAGGTCCCAATATCTGGAAATCTACATTGACATCATTAATATCAAATGGAATATATCTCTCCGCTTCCCACTGAATGGACTCTTCGAGTTCAGATTCTGTCATAAAAGGTAAGGTAATCTTCTTTACAATAACTGAATGGCCTGAGATGGATGCCACCACATCTTTTGTTTTAGTCTTAGAGGCACTTATTAAGTCTCGAATCGTATCAATAATGGTGACAGAATCCATTAAGGCCCCATCCACAATGGCTTCAGGAGGCAAAGGGGAAATACCTAAACTATGCAACTTATATCCATTCTTCCCCTCTCTTAGCTCAACCATTTTAATTGAGCTACACCCGATATCTAAGCCAATGACGTCTTTCTTTTTCCCCCACATCTTTCTTACCTCTTTTCTGAGATGGTCTTGCAATCCATAGGTTACTAATAAATTCTCGAAAAAGTCAAGGAAAATATTAATATAATTTTAAACATTCCAATTAATGACTCTTCAAATTTCATAAACTAATTTAAGAATAAATAGCAACCTCTTGAAGTCTCAATTTAATTCCGTGATATTTGATACTTCATGATCTTTGTTCTCAATGTGGCACGTGAGATCCCTAATACTTTTGAGGCCTTTGATTTATTCCACTCTACTCTCTTTAAGACATTGAAAAGGTGAACTTTCTCCATATTTTCCAATGACATGTCATCAGTAATTTCCATCGTCTCAGGTAAACTATGACGAGTAAAGTTCTTCCCGTTTTGTTTTAATTCAAAAGGAAGGTGCTTCGGGGTAATATATTCCTGATCAATTAAAATCATTGCCCTTTCAATCACATTTTTTAACTCCCTGACGTTTCCAGGCCAGGAATATTGGGTCATCAATCTCTTTGCTTCTTCAGTCAAACCCCTCACATTTTTATTGTATTCCTTGTTGTTCTCTTCAATGAATAGATTTGAAAGGAGTAAAATATCCTCGATTCTTTCACGAAGGGGAGGCATCTCCACGACCATAACTTTTAATCGATAAAAAAGGTCTTTCCGAAAAAGTCCTTCTTTGACCATAGATTCTAAATTCTTATTGGTGGCTGCAATGATACGTACATCCACCTTAATCTCTCGCTCTCCACCGACCCGCATGAAGGTTTGATTTTCAAGGACCCTCAGGATTTTAGATTGTAAAAAAGGATTCATATCCCCAATTTCATCTAAAAATACAGTTCCACCATCGGCTAATTCAAAAAGCCCCTTTTTTGTATTCTTGGCATCCGTAAAGGCCCCTTTTTCATATCCAAAAAGCTCCGACTCTAATAAAGCATCAGGGATTGCACTGCAATTTATTTTCATCAGAGGTTTATCCTTGCGTTTACTATTGTAATGAATGGCATTAGCTGCTAATTCCTTCCCCGTCCCACTTTCTCCCTGAATCAAAACCGATGTTTTATGGGTATTGCTGATCATTTCAATCAATTCTCGGATATACTGGATTTGGGGACTCACTCCATAGATTTGACAGTTAAGGTATTTCTCTTTTTGCTGTCGATGAAGTCTTCTCACCTCGTTGATCAGGCTTTTGGTCTCCAATCCTTTTTCGATAAGCAATTTTAACTCCTCTAATTCAAAAGGTTTATTAATATAATCATAGGCTCCGGACTTCATCGCAGAGACGGCTGTTTGGACATCTGAATAGGCCGTCATCATAATGACCAGAATTTCAGTGTCAAACTCTTTAATCTTTTTTAAAACATCGAGGCCATCAATATCGGGTAGTCTCATATCCAGGAGAATGAGATCGATGACGTTCTTTTTAATGACAGAGAGGGCACTGTTTCCTGAATGAACAGAGTAAACCTCATATCCTCTCTTCCTCAACACATCGGAGAGGGTTTCTTGCATCACTTCATCATCATCGACAATAAGAATTGAGGGCCTCATCAATTTTCCAATGCTTCTGGTAAATTAATAATGAAAGAAGTTCCCTTTTCCCATTGACTCTCCACCCGGATCGTTCCATTATGTTTTTTTATGATCTGATAGGTGATGGAGAGCCCTAACCCAATTCCCCTCGGTTTTGTAGTAAAAAAGGGATCAAATATTTTATGAATGATATGGGAAGGAATCCCTTTCCCGGTGTCTGAAACGATAATTTTTACAAAATTATGTTTAGAATCTTCTAAAGGATTGGAGAGGACCGGGTCAGCCTCAATTTTCAGCTCACCCCCATTGGGCATGGCCTGAATGGCGTTCAGAAAGAGATTGAGAAAGACCTGGTGCATTTGGGTTTTATCCACTTTGATTTTAGGAAGTTGGGGATGATAATTTTCCACGAATCGAATCCCCTTATCCGCTATCTCTTTGATTAAAAATGGGATGATTTCGTTTATGATATCTTTGACATGGCAATAAACCAGATTCAAACTTTGTGGTTTAGCAAAAGAAAAAAATGTCTTTAAAAGATCATTGAGTCGGTCGATCTCTTTAGTAATTCGATTAAGATATTCTCTTCTGGAGTCATCTTCGGGCATCTCTTCGCTAAGGGCTTGAGCAGTTGTCTTGATTCCTGCGAGGGGATTTCGTAATTCATGTGCGATTCCGGACGCCAATTTACCGAGAGAGACGAGCCGATCCATTCTCAAAATTTCCTCTTGAATTTTATAGACATTGGTCAAATCACGGAAAATAAAAATCTTTCCGATTTTTTCTCCGCGAATATTTAAGTGATTATTAATGGCAAATCCAACAGGGAATTCCGTATGATCCTTTCTCCTCATCCAACCTTCTTTCCGGGTATCTAAATCTTCAGGAGAATTGAGAAAAGAAGTGGCCATGTTTGGTTTTTCCCTTAAACCAAAAATACTAAAGGGTTTCCCGATGAGTTCTTCTTTCGAAAATCCTAATATCTTTTCCCCTGCACGGTTCACATAGGTGATCGTATCATT
The DNA here is from genome assembly GCA_037440525.1 of Deltaproteobacteria bacterium. Classification (GTDB taxonomy): domain Bacteria; phylum Desulfobacterota; class BSN033; order BSN033; family UBA1163; genus JBBITW01. Next base: position 526 of record JBBITW010000061.1, on the reverse strand, counting down.
CATCTCCGTGATAATGATTCCACTTCCAATACTCTGAATAATACTTTCTGTAAAATTCTTTACATTCTTCAGCTCTCGAGTGAGTTGCTCAATCACCTCTTCTTTCTGAGCAATCTTTTCTTCAATATGAGTATTCAGGAGGTTCGTGTCCATAAACCTTCAATATTATAATTTCCTCATATTTAAGATTGGAATCTCTATGGGTTGTTCTCGAAAGGTAGAATGAATCACTCCTGAAAAATATTCCCCGCTTTCTTCATGTTTCTCCGAGAAGGTGGACAACTTTTTCAGCACTTGATCGATTAAAAGTCCTTTATATTCTCCATTATCCTTAACCATTAATATTTTCATTTCCCCTTTAGGCTCTCCACTTGGCAGGGAAAATATCTTCTCTAAATGAACCATCTTTACTTCAAAGCCTTTTAACAAGATCTTTTGTTGATGGGAATATTTCTCTTGAAAGGAGTTAGGAACCTTAAATAGTTTAAATACTTTGTCAGTTTCTATGCCAAAAAGTTTTTCATCC
>JBBITW010000060.1:0-18062 GCA_037440525.1 Deltaproteobacteria bacterium | reverse complement strand
GCCACAACCCCACCAACCTCAAGCACATCACGCGAAAGAATCGTAGAAGCACGTGAAACCGAAGCACTGGCTTGCGATATGGCCTCGCTTATTAACTTTGGGGCGTGGGCAGAACCAGCGAGGAATAGGCCATCGCTCGCAAAATCTACAGGCCTTAGCTTCATATGTGCCTCAAGAAAGAAACCCTCCTGTGTTCGCGGGACCTTTAACATGGTTGCCAGTTCCTCGTTCTCCCTCGGAATCGTTGCTGAGGAGAGAACCAGAAGGTCAGGCTTTATATTAATCTCTTCTTTTAATATCCTATCATTAAAAGAGACAATAAGTTCTTCCGCCTCCTTTTTGACCGAAGGCTTCTCTTCAGGTTCATATCTTATAAATATGATACCATTCTTTCGAGCCTTTAAATAATATGGTTCTAAGAGTCCATAAGTTCTCATGTCACGATAAAGTATTGTGATTTTTGTATCAGGATTTATCTCCTTTATCTTCAGTGCATTCTTTATAGCTGTTGCACAGCATGTTCTACTGCAATAGGGTCTCTCTTTGGTCCTTGAACCTACGCACTGGATCATAACCACCTGTTTGAGCCTGACAATTTCATCAGGATGATTGGCTATTTTGCTCTCCAGTTGAAGCTGGGTGAGGATTCGGGGGTCTTCTCCGTAGAGGTATTCCGTGGGTTTAGATTCCTCAGCGCCTGTTGCCAGGATGGTTATACCGTGTTCAATCTTTCTGTAATACATGGCTGGTGCAACCATGATACCTGTTGAGAAGTTTCCCTTAGAGCCTCCAAAGTCGACAATCAGTGCATTTGTAAATACATGAATCCGGGGATTATTTGTTACACGCTCGATAAGATTTTTTAAGAATGCCTGAACATCTTCACCATCAATCGTGTAATAGAGGTTTCTCAGATTTCCTCCAAGATGCTCTTCCTTTTCGATGAGGTAGACCTCAAAGCCCTGCTCCGAAAGTTTGAGGGCAGATGTCATACCTGCTACCCCTCCTCCAATGACCAATCCCTTCTGAATTACCGGCACGGTGAGCTCCTTAAGTGGTTTAATTAGCCGGGCATTTGCAACAGCCATCCTGACAAGGTCTTTTGCCTTTTCAGTAGCCTCAGCCTTCTTAGTCATATGAACCCATGAGCACTGGTCACGGATATTGGCCATCTCAAAGAGATATTTATTCAAACCTGCATCCCTGATTGTTTCTCGAAACATTGGTTCATGGGTTCTCGGAGAACACGATGCGACGATGACCCGATTCAGTCTATGTTCTTTTATTGCATTCTTTATCTTTTCCTGGGTATCCTGTGAACAGGTATAAAGATTTTCATCAACATGAACAACATTTTTAAGACCCCTCGCATACTCCTTTACTGAAGGGACATTGACAATGCCTCCAATATTTATACCGCAATGGCATACAAAGACACCGATTCGCGGTTCCTCACTTGATATCTCAGATTCCAATGGATAGGCCTTCTTCCTGGCCATTGTCCCTCTCGTATGGGAGATAATTCCTGTAGCGTCGGCAACTGCACCGCTTGCCTGAGAAACAGTTTCTGGAATATCCTTTGGTGACTGAAAAGCACCGCAGACATAGATGCCTGGTCTTGAAGTAGAATTGGGTTCGAAAGTTCGGGTCTTACAATATCCATATTCATTAAGCTCAACCCCTAATCGTTTTGCCATCTCCATTGTTCCCTTTGAAGGGCTCATACCAACAGAGAGGACAACAAGTTCAAACTCCTCATCAATAAGGTTTCCTTCTTCGTCGAGATAAGCGAGAAGAAGATTCTTTGTCTTAAATTGCTCCCTTACCCTCGAGACCATGCACTTAATAAATCTTATTCCATATTCAGACTTTGCCCTTTCATAATATGCATCAAATCCCTTTCCGTGGGCTCTTACATCCATATAAAATATCGTTGGTCTCACAAAGTGGACATGTTCTTTTGCTATGATGGCCTCCTTTGTTGCATACATACAGCATATTGAAGAGCAATAATCCTTTCCGCTGTTCGAATCCCTTGAACCAACACACTGGATAAAAGCTATACGTTCAGGTATTGTTCCATCCGATGGTCGAAGCAGGTGACCTCTGTGGGGGCCAGTGGCGCTTAAAAGCCTCTCAAATTCTATACTCGTTACGACATTTTGATAGACCCCGTAACCGAATTCTGGTCTATTGCGAGCATCAAATACTTCATAACCAGGGGCAAGGATGATTGATCCCACATCTATAATTTCTGATTCAGGCTTATCCCCATAATTAACAGCCTTTTCGAGACAGACCCTTTCACAGAGACCACATCCAATACATGCCTCTCTGTCTATGAGATAGACCTTCGGGATAGCCTGGGGATATTTGATAAATATGGCAGCTCGTTTACTCAATTTTTCATTATAGAGATCAATAGCGCTTACGGGACAGTGTTTTGCACATTCTCCACAGCCTGTGCATTTATCGGGGTAGATATATCTCGGTTTCTTTGAGATATTTACCCTGAAATGACCGGGTTCTCCTTCAACGCTATCAACCTCAGCATGGGTAATCACGCGGATGTTGAGATGTCTGCCACATTCCACCAGTTTTGGAGACATGATACACATGGCGCAGTCATTTGTCGGAAATGTCTTATCGAGCTGTGCCATGACACCTCCAATCGCCGGTGAGTTGTCAATGAGGTAGACAAAGAATCCCGAATCGGCGAGGTCGAGCGATGCCTGCATTCCACCAATTCCGCCTCCGATTACCATCACTGCGCCAACAGGCCTTTCTGTTTTCGTCTTATTGAGAACTGTTGTTTTATCCATAGCTGTTTTAATTTTAAATATTACGTGTATATCTTGGTATCTTTCCTTCTTCAGATGGATCAAATCCAATCCTTCCTTCACCAACAAGTGAGACCAGATAGGATAGGGTTTCATCCATTTTTAGGTTCAATGTTTTACTGATTTCCAAGGCAGCCAAGGGTCTGGATTCAACCAATCCGGCTATAAGATTCTTTATCAATTCATCACGAATTGTCCCTTCAATAAGGGCCTCCAGTCTCTGCCTCGGTAGCTTTTCATTATATACATTCTCTTTATCCATAAGCTCAGGGCCCTTGCCAATCATCCAGCGTATCTTCTCGCCTTCGAGGGATGCCCTTACAGCCAATAGCCTCTGCCTCGTATCCTGATTGAGGGGGAATGGGCCGAGGGAGCGTATCCTTTCGATGAATTGTCTGACCACCTGTGAAAACCTTTCTCCCTCGCCAGCAGATACCCAGTCGAGCAGTAGCCTTTCTGATCCGATTTCAGCCATATCGAGCAATTTGCGTGTTATTTCGATCTTTCTCTCAGCCTGAATATTACCTGTAAGGTAGTGGCAGTCTCCTGGATGACACCCTAAGATCATTACCCCATCATATCCTGAAAGGAATGCCCTCGGGATGAACCCTGGATCAACCCTTCCAGAACACATCAACCTGATAACACGGCTGTTTGGTGGATACTGGAATCTTGAGATTCCGGCAAGGTCTGCACCTGCATAGGCACACCAGTTACAGAGAAAGGATAATATTTTTGGTTCAAAACTCATAATCACTCTCCAAAGGATGACCTCAGGCTGCCTCCTTCTCCCTCAGTGAGGCAAGTGCTTCAATCTGAGCTATAATCTGTTCATCAGAGAAGTGATGTACTGTTATTGCCTTCTGGGGACAGCTTGCACTACAAACTCCACATCCCTTACACGAGGCAGATATTGTCTCTGCCTTTCTTCCCCTTTCTGTATCTGTAACACGAATTGCACTGAATGGGCATAGCAGTTCACAGAGCCCACAACCAAGACAGCGAGTCTGATCAACCTCCGAAATTGTTGGCAAAACATTGACAAATCCTTTGGCAAGTGCCGAAGTTGCACGTGCTACGGAGGCATCGGCCTGCGAAATTGTCTCGGTGATGTTTTTAGGAGAATGGGCCATTCCAGCGAGGAATATCCCATCTGTTGCAAAATCTACTGGCCTCAGTTTCATGTGTGCCTCAAGGAAGAATCCATCCGCGGTAAGAGGCACCTTTAACATCTTTGCCAGTGCCTCATTCTCATAAGGTATGATAGCACTGGATAGAACAACAAGATCAGGTTCCATTGAGATCTCTTCTCCGAGTATTTGATCCTTCAATCTCAATTTGATGGTATCACCCTTTAGAGTAAGGTCTGGTTTTGAATCGAGATCATACTGGATAAACCCGATCCCCTGATTTCTTGCCTTGGTGTAAAATCTTTCCATAAACCCATAGGTTCTTATATCCCGGTAGAGGATATCAATTCTTGCATCAGGATTCCTCTCTTTTATTTTGAGAGAATTCTTGATAGCCACCGAACAGCATATGCGACTGCAATTTGGTCTTTCAGGAATCCTTGAGCCCACACACTGGATCATTACGATATTTCTGTAATCTTTTATCTCATCCCAATTATTGGCAATCTTCTCCTCCAACTCCCTCTGTGTAATAATCCTTTTATGCTGGCCATAAAGATATTCATTTGGAGTGCTCTCTCTTGCCCCGACACAAACTATGATAACACCGTGATCAAACTCCTTCTCAGTCCCGTTTGTAGAGATGATTGAGTTGAAATTTCCTATATATCCACTGATGCTCTTTAACTGAGAATTGGTCATTACCTTGATCATCGGGTTTGAAGTAACCTCATCTATTGTCCTTTTTAGAAATTCCTGTGGGTCATTTCCTTCGAGGGTATAATAGATATGGCGAAGATTTCCACCCAGATTTTCATCCTTCTCAACAAGGATGCATTCAAACCCCTGTTTTGCCAATCCAAGAGAGGCCCTCATCCCTGCAAGTCCTCCTCCGATTACAAGACCTTTTTTGATCACCTCCACAACGGGCTCTTTCAATGGTCTTAGAAGACGGGATTTTGAAACAGCCATCCGTAGAAGCTCCTTTGCCTTTTCTGTGGCCTCCCTGGGTTGGTGCATATGGACCCATGAGCATTGATCACGGATATTTGCCATCTCGAAGAGGTATTTATTGAGTCCTGTCTCCCTGAGTGTTTCCTGAAACAGGGGTTCATGTGTCCTCGGTGAACATGAGGCCACAACTACACGATTTAATTGATTCTCCTTAATTGCCTTTTTAATCTTTTCCTGGGTGTCCTGAGAACATGTATATAGATTCTCATCAACATGGACAACCCCTTGAAGCCCTCGGGCATATTCCTTTACCTCGGGTACATTTACAACCCCTCCAATGTTGATTCCACAATGACATACAAAAACCCCTATACGAGGTTCCTGATCCTCAACATTTAACTCAGGAGGGTATTCCTTCTTCCTTGTCAGGGTTTCACGAACATCAGAGAGAAGACTCGAAACATTGGATGCAACACCGCTTGCCTGGGCAACAGTTTCAGGTATATCCTTTGGTCCCTGAAATGCACCACAGACGAATATCCCTGAATTGTTTGTTTGAAGTGGTGAGAATTCATGTGTCTTACAAAAACCATACTGATCAAGTTGAATATTTAGTTTCTCTGCAAGTGTTTTTGCCTCCTGCGATGGCCTCATGCCTACAGAGAGGACCACGAGATCAAACTCCTCCTCCTTAATCTGACCATCTGTATCCACATATGAGATGAGAAGATTCTTTGTCTTTGGCCTTTCTGAAATCCTTGAGACCATGGAGCGGATAAACCGAACACCATATTCCCTTTTAGCCCTTTCATAATATATTTCGAAGTCCTTTCCATAGGCCCTTATATCCATATAAAATATTGTGGGCTCAACTTCATGATGATGTTCCTTTGCTATGACAGCCTCTTTAATAGCATACATACAGCAGACAGAGCTACAGTATTCGTTGCCACCATTATTACTCATATCCCTCGATCCTGCACATTGTATCCAGGCAACCTTTTTTGGTGGTTTTTTATCAGATGGCCTAAGGAGATTTCCCTGAAATGGACCAGATGCACTTAGAATCCTTTCAAACTGGATGCTCGTTATTACATTCTCGAAACGACCATATCCATATGGCACCAATCTCTTTGCATCAAATTCATCGAATCCAGGATTCAAAATTATTGAGCCAACATGAAAGCTCACAATCTCTTCCTTCATTTGATGGTCAATGGCCCCGGCCTTGCAAATGGATACACACTGTAAGCATTCTGAGCATAGACCGCAATTTAGACATCTGAGTGCTTCCCTTATGGCCTGCTCCTCACTGAATCCCTTCTTTACCTCCAAGAAGCCTTTATGCCTCTCTTCAAGAGATATGGTTTCCACCCTTTCACGCGGTGACCTTTTTTGACCTCTATAAATAGCTTTAAATTCTGCCTTTTCTGTTTTGGGCCTGGGTCTTCCTTCACGAAGGTCAAGACCTCTTAAAAATCTATCAATGGAGATTGCTCCCTCTTTCCCTGCAGAGACTGCCTCAATTGCTATCCATGGGCCAGTAACTGCGTCACCTCCTGCAAAGACGCCTTTTCGCGAGGTCTCGAGGGTTAATGGATCGACCTTGATTGTTCCCTGAGATGTGGTTTCAATCCCCATATTCTCAATGAAGGAGAGGTCGGGGATTTGACCGATAGCCGGAATTATTGTATCGACCTCAAAAGTGAATTCAGATCCCTGGATTTGTATTGGACGCCTCCTGCCTGAAGAGTCAGGTTCACCGAGTTCCATCCTGATACATTTGAGAGAGGAAACCTTCCCATCTTTTGTGATAATCTCCAGAGGTGAGGCAAGGAACTGGAACTTTACCCCTTCATTTTCTGCCTCCTTTACATCCTCCTCAAATGCTGGCATCTCGCTTCGGGACCTTCGGTAAATGACCGTCACCTCCTCTGCCCCTAAACGGAGGGCTACCCGCGATGCATCAATTGCAACATTTCCACCTCCTATAACAGCAACCCTTCTGCCAACCTTTACATTCTCACCAAGATTGAATCTTCTCAAAAACACAACACCAGGGATCACATCCGGGGATTCTTCTCCGGGGATTCGGAGTTTCTGATCCCTGTGTGCACCAACTGCAAGAAATATGGCCTTATAACCCTGTTTAAAAAGATCATCTAATGTAAGATTGTGCCCGATTGGAGAATTCAGCTTAATCTCAACGCCGAGGGATTCAATGGTCTTTATCTCTTCATTTAAGATTTCTCTCGGTAAACGGTATGGAGGAATTCCGCTATAAAGCATTCCTCCTTTGAAGGGAAGTGCCTCAAAGATTGTAACAGGGTATCCTTTTATTGCTAAAAAGTACGAAGCGGTAAGTCCTGCTGGTCCAGAACCTATTACTGCAATCCTTTCTTCCTTTTTTTCTTCCTTCTCAATATTGATTTCTCCCTTTGCCTTATCTGAAACGAATCTTTTAAGTTCACATATGGCAATAGGTTCATCCAGTTCTTTTCGGTTACATTCAGTCTCGCATGGATGAGGACATATCCTGCCCAATACCCCTGGAAGAGGTAGGTTTTGATAGATTAGGGAAAGGGCTTCTCTGTATTTTCCTGCTCCTATCAGGGCCACATAGCCCTGGACATTTATATTTGAAGGACATGTAAGACCACAAGGAGCACGATCCCCTTTTTCTATGGTGAAAATATTTGGAAAGGCCTGGGCATAAGGTCTATAGATGGCCTTTCTATCTATTAGGCCTTCATCAAACTCACTTTTTATACGGACAGGGCATACCTCAGGGCATTCTCCACAACCAGTGCATTTTGCAGGATCAACGAAACGGGGTTTCTTCCTGACGGTAACCTCAAAATCTCCAGGTTCTCCTTTTATATCAACTATCTCGGCATAGGTTAGGGTCTCGATATTGAGATGACGTCCTGCCTCAACCAGTTTTGGCGAAAGTATACACATGGAGCAATCATTTGTAGGAAATGTTTTATCCAGTTGTGCCATCACTCCACCAATGGCAGGTGAGGATTCCACAAGATAGACATAGTAGCCTGATTCTGCAAGGTCGAGAGAGGCCTGTATTCCTGAAATGCCTCCACCCACAACCAGAACAGCCCCAACCTTTTCTACCATTTTAATCTCCTATAGGAAAAGATTAAAAGTTTAAATCAATCCCTTTGCACCCAGCATCCTCACTGGATCTGTAATATGGTGGTTAAGCCATTTCTTAACATCCTTATGTCCAAGGGCAAGGCCCATAAGTTCTGTGAAATAAAAAACAGGAAGATTTATATCTTCACCAGACTCCTTTTTCACTTCATCCTGACGTGTGTCGAGATTTGCCTGACACATCGGACATCCTGTAACCACACAATCTGCCTCTGTCTCTTTTGCCATGGAGAGTATCTTGCTACTCAATTTCAAGACGATATCTGTTCGGGTCATCACCAGAGATGCACCACAGCAGTCTGTCTTATAAGACCAGGGGATTGGTTGGGCTCCGAGAAGCTCCATCAGATTGTCCATGTGTTCGGGGTTTTCATAATTGCGTATACCTGTCAGTTTTGGTGGTCTAACTGTAAGGCATCCGTAATAACAAACCACTTTAAGATTTGAAAGAGGTTTTATAATCCTTTTCTTTATTTCCTGTAAAATCGACTCTTCACAGAAGAAGTCCAGGGCATATCGGATTGGTACATTCCCATGATAAGAGAAACGGATGGTCCTTTCATGTTCCTTTACTTCTTCTTCTGCCGTTTTAAAACGGTTGTAACATGCAACACAGGGGACAAGGAGTTCAAGATTTTTCCTTTCAGCAATTGCAAGATTTCGAGAGGCAAGTTCAATTGCCAGATCTTCATTCAGAGAGTGGGCAGCACTTGCGCCACAACATGTCCAGTCCTCTAATTCCTGAAGCTCTATATTCAAAATACTCGAAACACCACGAATCGATTCATCATACTCTCTTGCAGTCCCGTGGAGTGAACAACCTGGATAATAGGAGACCTCTGTCATATTCAACTCCTTGCTCTTGGGTTTTTAAATATTACAAATTTTAAATAAATCCTTTAGTTGGCTTTGGATTTATATCAAAGAAGGGGCAAGGTCTTTAATTACTTTCCCTTCTCATATTCACTGAATATTTCCTTTATCTCCTTTCCTCCTCCAAACTTTGAGGGAAGGATTTTGATCTTACCCTTTTTATACATCTTCCATCCGAGCGAGGCATCCTTGAGGAATTCCTTTGTCCTGGATTTGAACTGTAAGATGAGACTAAGTTCGTGAATCCTCCCTTTGGACTTTATGGCTTCAAGAAATGTTGAGTGGAAAAGTGGTATATCCTTCTCTCCGGGTTTGATTCCGGATTGTATTGACAATTTCCTCAGTGCATCCATCATCTTTGCTATATCTATATTGTTAGGGCATCGAACGCTACATGTATAGCAGGAGGCGCAGAGCCAGATCGTCTTTGAGCCAAGAACCTTCTCCCTGTGATCATATTGAATATGACGTATTAATTGATTTGGAAGTATATCCATGGCATAAGCCACAGGGCATCCTGCTGAGCACTTCTGACATTGATAACAGGCCTGGATGTTCTGGCCACTTGCACTTATGACCTCTTGGAGAAAAGAATTTTCATCCATCATTCACCTCTCATTTATAATGGTTAACTCTCCATGATTGCTTGCGTCTCTGAATGGATCGGAAGTTCTATGATAAAGGTTGTTCCTTCCCCTACCTTACTCTTTACGCTGATTTTACCACCGTGATCTTCGATAATCCCGTAGGAGGTGGCAAGACCCAGACCTGTCCCTTTTCCCACATCCTTTGTCGTAAAAAAGGGATCAAAGATCCGGGTAAGATTCTCTTCAGGGATTCCTTCACCTGTATCTGTAAACTCTACCATAACTTTATTTCGATTTGGATGACGGTATGTGGTAATTGTGAGTGTTCCACTTCCGTGCATTGCCTCAGCCGCATTTACCGTTATATTCATAAAGACCTGTTTTAATTGACCTGCATTCCCCCTGACAAAGGGGAGAAAGGGATCAAGTTTTTTAATAATTTTTATATTATGAAAGAGGGCTTGATTGACAAGAAAGAATAGTCCTTCATTTATCATTCGATTTATATCTGTAGGCTCCATCTTTGGTTCTGTCTGGCGTGCGAATTCGAGAAGGCTTTTGACAATCTCTTTACATCGACCTGCCTCTGAGACAATCTTCTCGAGATCAGCTCTTTTTGGGTCATCCTCTGCCAGATCCTCCCGGAGGAGGGAGGCATAGATAAGAATTCCTCCGAGGGGATTATTTATTTCATGGGCAATTCCCGCAGCAAGCTTCCCGAGGGAGGCCATCTTCTCGGAACTTACCAGTTGAAGGTGGGTTTCCTGGAGTTTTTTCTCCATCATGAGGCGAGGTCTTAAATCTGTAAAGATGCCAACACTTGCTACCTCTTTACCCGACCCATCATAGATGAGGGAAGCAGAGAGTTTAATTGGAATCTCCTCTCCATTCTTATGGACAATATTGAATTGTGTTGGAAGAAGCTTTCCAACACCTCCGTGCTCCGGGGAGCGGAGTCTCCTCATGACCTCTTTTGCTATCCCTGGTGGGTAGATCTGTGTGATATGAATCTTTCCTATTATTTCTTCAGCTGTATATCCTGTGAGTGCCTCTGCTCCTCTATTAAAGATAAAGATGTTTCCTTTCATATCAGCAGCAATGATTCCATCTACTGAACTTTCAATCAGATTCATAAAGAATTCATTGGCTTCCCGTAGCTCATCCTCGATACGCTTTCTCTCTGTAATGTCAAGATTTATTCCTTCGTAACCGACGATCTCCCCATTTTTATTCTTTATTGGATGGCCAGTGAGGAGGACTGTAATCTTTTCCCCATTCTTCTTCTTAAATTCAACCTCCATGTCTTTTACATAACCACCCTTTTCGATCCTTTCTTGAAAGAGCCTTCTATCATCAGGATTCACATATAGGTCTTTGGCGATATCAATCCTTAGGAATTCCTCTTTTGTCGGATATCCTAACATGTCGAGAAGGGCTTGATTACAATCAAGAAACCTTCCTTCCCTGGAGCTGATAAAGAGGCCATGGCGGACCCTTTCAAAAAGGGTTCGAAGCCTCTCTTCAGAATCCCTGAGATCTCTCTCAAACCTTTTCCTCGCTGTAATGTCGCGTATGTATGCATAGGTTTTGCTTTCACCTGTTTGGGATTTACTGTAAGCTATGCATATCTCAGCATCCTTGAGCTCATTTTTAGGGGTCAAAATAGTCATCTCTGTACAGAGTTTCTCTCCTATCCCAACCCCTCGGGTGATTGTTCCGTTTAGGAAATCCTTATCCTCCTTTCCAATTACAGAGAAGAAGTTTCTCCCAATAAGTTCCCCCTTTGGAATACCTGTAATCTCAGAGGCCATTTGATTTGCGAAGATAATATTGAAATCCTGGTTGAATACGAGGATTCCATCATCGCCCATCTCGGCTATCTTTTCAAACTCCTGGGTGGCCTCGAGGATCTTTCTTTCCATCTTTTTTGACTCTGTGATATCCCTGAGATAAGCATATCCTTTTATTTTCTCCTCTGATGTCTTAGCGAGGGCAATGCATATCCAGGCTTCCTTTTTCTCACCCTTTGAAGTAAGGATTTGGATCTCACTACAGGTCTTTTCCCCATAATGTTTTGGATGGCTAAAGAGGTCTTTAACTAAGGATTCATCTGAATCTCCAAGAATTGAGAGGATGTTCATATTTAGAAGTTCTTTATTTGAATAGCCTGTGATTTCTGAGGCCATTTTATTTGCAAATTCAATCCTTAGGTTCTCATCAAATACGAGGATGCCATCGTTTCCCAATTCTGCGATGGCTCGAAACATCTCTGCCTCAGCCCCCTTTTTCAGAAGGGTTAGTGAGACATTAGCCTTCCCCTTTTTCGTTGATAGAGAAGATTTTCTCCCTGCCATACCTTTTCCAAAATAACCTATCTCCTCGAGGTTGACAAGAGAACCCGGATTCTTCATAGATACCTGATAATCCCCGTTCCGAGACAATCTCATGCTCCAGTATAGTCGAGGATGGTGGGTATCAAATTTTCCCAGCCAATGGGGATTATCTGTACCCCCTGGCAAAGGGGTCTTACCTCTTTGATGAGCTCAGAGGCAATCTCAATACATGCCTTCTGTTTATCCGATGCCTTCATCAAGCGATCAATCAGGGGCTCCGGGATAAATGTTCCCTCTATATGTTTATTCATATAGCGTGCCATCCCAACCGATTTCAGAAGGGTGATACCCACGATAATAGGGACTTTAAAATGGGAGACCTTTTTCATAAAGTTCTCAAGGAGGCCCACGTCATAAATGGATTTTGTTAAGAAGAATTCTGCACCAAGGCGGATCTTTTTTTCCATATCCATAATCTCTAAGTCGAGGATATGTCCCTTGGCTGAGGCATTTACTTCTGTGCCAACAAAAAATTTTGGTTTTCCTTTGAGATCGTTACCCATCAGGTCATAACCTTCCTGTAACCTTTTTACCGCTCCAAGGAGTCCCATGAGATCGAGATCGAATACAGGTTGTGCCTCAAAGTGGTCACCTATGGATGGATGATCTCCATGGAGGAGAAATACATTTTCAAGACCTAAGGCAGAGGCATTAAGAAGCTCTGACTGGAGGGCCAATCTGTTTCTGTTGCTACAGGATAGATTAAAGATAACATCCATCCCTTTTGTTTTTAACAATGAACAGAGAGCAAGTGAACCTAATCTCATAATTGCATTCTGCATGTCGGGGATATTTAGGGCATCTACACGTCCTTTTAAACGCTCTGCATTTTCATAAATCTCCGAGAGGTCGATTCCCTTCGGGGGTTGAAGTTCTGCCAAGACCACAAACTTTCCCGACTCCAATTTTTCTTTGAATGACATAGGTTCTCTCCTCTATTCGATCTTGGGTCGAGGTAGCAATCCTGCCATATCTACGATCTGACTTACCATCTGTTCCCACTCAATGGCCATGATATGCACCCCGTGGACTCCTTCGATCTCTTTGAGTTGCTGGATTTGCTCGACACATAATTTAATCCCTTCCTCAGCCGGTTTCTTAGCCTTAACAATTCTGTCAATGATCTCATCGGGGATTATAATACCAGAGACATTCTTTGCCATGTATCGAGCCATACCTCCAGATTTAAGTGGGGTAACACCTGCCAGAATGTGGACCTTTTCATGAAGGCCACGATCTCTCACCATCTTCATCCATTCCTTGAAGCGATCCATATCATAGATGCACTGGGTCTGGATGAAGTCAACCCCTGCCTTGGCCTTTTTGGCCAAACGGATGACCCGGAATTCAAATGGATCTCCAAAGGGATTCTCTGCCGCACCTATGAATATTTTTATCTCCCCCTCAATCTTTTCCTCCCCACCGAGGAGGGTTCCATTGTCTCTCATGGTTCTGACGCAATCAATTAGTTGAATGGAATCGAGGTCGTGAACATTCTTTGAATCAACCTGATTTCCAAATGTGTGGTGATCCCCTGTAAGGCAGAGCATATTCTTTATGCCCAGTGCAGTTGCCCCAAAGATATCACTCTGGATGGCAATGCGATTTCTGTCCCTCGTTGTCATCTGCATAACTGGCTCTAATCCCATTTGAACGAGAAGACTTGAAGTGGCAATACTCGACATACGGACAATGGCTGTCTGATTATCTGTAACATTTATAGCATCAACATAACCTCTCAGGAGTTCTGCCTTTCTTTTAACCACACTCACATCATTACCCTTTGGAGGACCTAATTCACCTGTAACAGCAAAAATTCCCTTTGATAAAATCTTCTCAAGATTACTCCCTGCCTTCATATCTTTAGATCCTCCCTTAGAATTCTTCTCAAGCCACTGTCCCTCGATTCCACGCCCCATCTCTTTGCCGGGATTATCTCTTCAAGTCTATGGAGCTGTCCAAGACTCTTCATTCTATCGTAGATAAGTTGCCAGGCACAGTCTGCCTCCTTCTTGATCTCACACTTTCCCTTTGATGACCCTCCACAGGGACCGTTTAGGAGTTGTTTTGCACATCGGGATATAGGGCATATCCCTCCTGTCTTTTCGAGAATGCAATTGCCACAGGCCTGACATCTTTCTTCCCAGATACCGTGGATCAATGTCTCACCCAGAAATGTTGTATTTACTCCAGGAAATATTGGTTTTTTTGGATAATGGCGGACAAGTGTCTGAACACCAACCCCACAGGCTACGGAGAGTACAGCCTCAACATTTTCAACCATCTCTTTAAGTTCCATAGCAAATTCAGGTTCGCATTGACGTGCTGGTGTGATTTCAAGGATTTCGATAGGTTTACCCAATTTCTTTCTTGCCATTCTTAAAGAAGATGCAAGAAGTTCAACCTCCTTTTCGCCTCCAGCATGGCATACTGTTACACAGGCTCCACATCCAGAAAGCAAAATTTTATTATAAGGATCTATATATCTCAATATCTCATCCAAAGGTTTCTGTTCAGCTTTAATCATCTATTCCTCCTGTTTATAAACCCTGATATTCCTTTTCCCCTCTTTTTTAAAAATTTTCCGCTTCGTTTTTAAAACCATTTTTCAACCCCTCTTTTCTAAAGAGGGGTTGGGGAGATTATTCTTTTTAATCCTTCCAAACCAAAGACAGAAGAATTTATATCTTTTGTGTAAATGGGTTTGGCCCTAATTTCTTGAGGGCATCAGATTTTCTCCGAAGAACCTCTGCGAATCTGGCACCGCTGTTTGTGGCAAGATGACAGATTTCAAGACGTTCCTTTTCTAATCCAATCTTTTCGAGAACCCTGTGGGCATAGGATAAACGGCCCTTTACGCGGAGGTTTCCCCGAAGAAATTGACAGTTCTCTTCATAACATGCAAAGATCAATATCCCATCTGTACCTCTCTCCAGGGCTCTTAATAAATAGATTGTTTCAATCCTCCCTGCACACGGGACACGGACGAACTCTACGTTTTTGGGAAGCCTGAGTCCCAATCTTTCGGCCATGTCCAGGGAAGGGTATCCAGATTGATCACAGCAAAAGGCAATTATCTTAGGTTCAAAGCCTGACATATCAACTCCTGAGAGTAAATCTTGAATATCAAATTTATTCTGGAGCAAACAGGGGGTTTACGTAAGCCCCATCTGAGCGTAAATCTGTTCATCCCTCAGATGGTGAAGGGTTATGGCCTTTGCAGGGCATTCCCCCACACAGATTCCGCATCCAAAACATGAGGCAGGATCTACCCTGGCTGCCCAGTAATTTGTTCTATCCCCTTTCACTGAATCTATATATACATTCCTTTCTGCATATCTTTCTATTGTTATGGCATAGTGGGGGCAGAGCCTCGGACAGGTATAACAGAGTGCACATTTTTTGGGATCAACCTCTGCCACAGAAAGGTCGTATGTGTATTCCCCATTTTTTAGGAGGGCTATTATTTCCTGTGCTACTGCCCTTGATTCGATAAGGGTCTCTGAGATTTCTTGGGGGAATCGGCATGCACCCAGTAGAAAGATTCCCCTGCGATTGGATCGTATTCGCATCAGTTGTGGGTTATCTTCCATAAGAAAGCCACGGCCCCCAGTATTGATATGGAGAAGCTCGGAGAGAATTTCAGTTTCTCGATTGGGAATGAAGGCTTCTCCCACAACCAGAAGATCGGAAAGAATTGATATTGGCCATTGTTCTTCCTTTTTAATAGCCGAAGTGTCTTTCAGGTCTATCTGGATATGTCCGTTGACAATGGATAGCTTAGGGTCTTCTTCATATTTGAAGAAGAGCACACCCTGCTCTCTTGCCTTTCTGTAAAGGCGCTCCATTCCATCGGAAGAGACCTTCACATCTTTACATAAGATTGAGACCTGACATTTAAATTTTCCCTGGAGAATATAAGCCTGTTTGATTGCATTGATTGAATCGATTTTGATATCCTCATTTACATCGTCAAGTAGGAATGTCACATATTGGATCTCTCTTCCATCCCATTGAATATCAGGGCCTCTGGTTTCTGAGATTAATCTTTCCATTTCAGAGAGGTTTATGACCCTTTTGTGAGCAAGGATTCCTTTTCTTTCACGATATATTTCAAATCCTGCGGCAACAATAATTACAGAAGGTGAAAGCACTATTTCAGTTCGGTCAAATCTCCGAATCTTTGCCTTAAAACGTCCTAATTTACCTTCAAGATGGATGAGTTCGCTCTGTGTAAATATATTGATATTGGGATTATGATATGCCTCAGAAATCCTCTCCTTAATCCACGCCTGTGCATCTTGAAGATTATTATAAAAAAATCTTATACTGAGGGCCTTACCTCCAATCTCTTTCTCCTTTTCAATAAGGTTAACATGGATTCCTGATCGAGCGAGTGCTAAGGAAACAGATATACCCGATATTCCCCCTCCTATGACCAGAACCTCAGGTTTAAGAGAAATGGATTGGGTATCTATGGGTTTTGTTAAAGATACAGTTTGAACTGATTTGCGTATTATCTCCAGGGCCTTTTCTGAGGCCTCTTCCTCGCCAATGGTAGTCAAAAGGGCTTCTTCCCTAATATTTGCTACACTGAATAGGTAGGGATTTATTGGAATGGGAAATCCACACTTATTGAATGATTTCTCATAGATTTTTGGACTTCCTCCGATGATCAAAATTCTATCAGCATCACCTCTCTCGAGATATTTGAACATTCTTTGAATGGCATCAGGGGAGGAGAGATCCTTCTCTTCAATAGAAAAGGCAAGCTCAGGAATCTTTTCGATGAATGAAGAGATTCTCTTTATAAGGGAGGAAGGGATTGTTTCGTTCATCGAATCAATAAAAACTGCGATTCGAGCCATTTAATCTTTTCCTTTCAGATATTGTTCAACTTCATAGGCTGTGGCCTTTGCATGGATTATTGAACGATCAATATCCTTGGGTCCACTACATGCCCCGGCAATAAAGATACCTTTTTCGGGTGATGGCTTTTTCAGGAAACCATCCTCTGTAAACTCTAAAGAAAATAGTTTGGTGATGGAGTTTTTATTTTTACCGATAACCATTCCAACAGAGAGGACAATTAAATCAAATGTTTCTTCCAGAACCTCTCCTTTTTCAGAATCTATCAATCTTACCCTAAGGGTATCATGAAGCGGAGAGTAATAGACCTTTGATGGAAGATTTCTGATAAAGCGGATACCCCTGTCCCTTCGGCAGGAATCGAGGAGATTATGAAATGATTGACCTGCAGGCTGAATATCCATGTAGAAGAATGTGATATTTATTCCAGGATGTTCATATCGAATCGCCTTTATCAAGCGGAGGGCATAAGCACAACAGACCTGAGAACAGTAGAGGTTACCAATAGATTCGTCCCTGCTCCCAACACACTGAAAGAAGGCAATGGTTTTTGGCTTCTCTCCATCGGAAGGACGAAATAGCTTACCTTTGAAGCGTAACATTTCATCGAGGTCCTTGGCCGTAATAACATTTTTAAAGCGACCATACCCATACTCAACCTTTTGAGAGGCATCATAGGGCTCTATACCAACTGCAATCACAATGGCTGAAGGGTTGAGTTCAAATCTCTTTGTTCCCCTTTTTAAAGTGACACTATACCCTCCATCGCCATCTTTAAATCCTACAGGTTCTGTTTGTGTAAGGATGGAAATCTCTTTTCGATTCTGGATTTCAAAAATCCTTTTGTCCACCACACAGGCAAAACATTTATTGCATGCCTCTGATGCCTTGCAGCAGAAAGAGCCTGCCAATCCCCCTATAGAAGATTCTCTCTCGATGATTGTCGAAGGTATTCCAAGCTGGGCTAACTCGAGGGCGACGGTAATTCCAGAGATCCCCCCTCCAATTATCAAAGCATCCCTATTTTCCGTCAATTTTCACTCCAAATCCAGATATTTAATTACTATGAGAAAATATTCACTAAGCTTTGTAAATTATTTCTCAAATTTTGTCAAGGAAAAACATAGGGAGCTCTGAAAAAGTATTTAAATCTAATCTTATAGACTGGGGAGGTGGGGTGAAAAAGCCTTCGGGCGGATACCTCTAATAGTTTAGCACTAATGATTAATACCCTGAAAATGCTTGATT
>JBBITW010000059.1:0-18107 GCA_037440525.1 Deltaproteobacteria bacterium | reverse complement strand
GCTCGGCCAGGAAGATGGAATAGTAACTTCAGGTCTTTTATACTTTGGCGTCAATGAACAACCTGAAAGAATAAAGATGATCATTATGATTGAAATAAAATTCCACATCACAAAAACTCCTTTTAAGGAGAAGTTTCTAAATCTTTAGCTCCTTCGACGATTCTTTGAGACTGCTTTACTTTAAATAAACGGGATACGAGTACGAAGAAAAGCGGTATATAGAGAAGGTCAATAAATGTAGCGGAGAGCATCCCCCCACAGACAGCTGTGCCAATGGCTTTCATTGCCCCTGCACCAGCCCCTGTTGCAATGGCAAGGGGAAGGACACCGAAGAAAAAGGCAAGTGAAGTCATGATGACCGGTCGAAATCTTACCCTTGCTGCACCAAGTGTTGCCTCAATCAGCCCTTGCCCGTGTGCAATCCTCTCCTTTGCAAATTGGATAATAAGGATGGCATTCTTTGTAGAAAGCCCGAGAGTTGTGAGGAAACCTATCTGGAAAAAGACATCATTATGAAAGCCCCTCAACCAAGTTGCCATCAGTGCACCGAATACCCCAAGAGGTAACATAAGCAAATTTGCTATTGGTATTGCCCAGCTTTCATAAAGCGCTGCAACACAGAGGAAGATTACAAAGATTGAAAATGCATAAAGAATTGGGGCCTGTCCTGTTGCCATCCTTTCCTGATAAGAGAGACCACTCCATTCATAGCCAATCCCCTGGGGAAGCTTCGAGACAATCTCCTCCATTGTCTTCATTGCCTCACCCGAGCTTTTCCCCCGGGCAGGTTCTCCCCAGATATTGAGGGATGGGAAGCCGTTATACCGCTCGAGCCTTGGGGAGCCAAATGCCCATCTTCCGGAGGCGAATGAAGTAAAAGGAACCATCTTCCCTGATTTATTTCTGACATAAAGTTTCTCTATATCTTTGGGCAACATCCTGTATGGAGCATCTGCCTGGACATAAACTCTCTTCACACGGCCACCCTGAATGAAATCATTCACATAAGCACCTCCGAATGCTGAGGATATGGTGTTGTGAATTGAGGTTATCGGGACTCCCAAAGCACCTGCCTTTTCCCAATCTATATCTACTCTGTACTGAGGGATATCTTCCATCCCATTTGGTCGAACATTTGTAAGCCTTGGATCCTGCCATGCCATTGAAAGAAGCTGGTTGCGTGCCATCATGAGCTTCTCGTGGCCAAGTCCACCCCTATCCAGCAACTGGAAGTCAAACCCCGTGGCATTTCCGAGTTCTATGATCGAAGGTGGGGGGAAGGCAAACACCAAGGCATTTCTTATCCTGGAAAATGCTTGCATTGAACGACCTGCAATTGATTTCACCCTGAGGTCTCGGCGGTCTCGAAGATGCCAGTCCTTGAGTCTTACAAATACCATACCATTATTCTGTCCCCTTCCAGAAAAACCAATACCCGAAATGGTCATACACGACTCCACTGCTTCCTTCTCATTCTCCTGAAAATACCTTTGGATTTCATCCAGGACGTTCTTTGTCTGCTCAAGGGTAGATCCTGTTGGCATGAGAACCTGAACCATCAAGACTCCCTGGTCCTCCTCTGGAAGGTAGGCTGTTGGTAAACGAAGAAGGACTACCCCTACCGTTACGATGATCAAGATATAAACAGCTATATAACGAAATACCCTTGAAAATGAGTTACCAACCAATTTTACATAAATATCTCGGGTTCTAAAAAAGATACGGTCAAACCTTAAGAAGAATGGTCGAAGAAAAGAGATTGCATCTTCTGCCGGTTCATGTCCTGCCCTTACAGGCTTTAAAAATGTGGCACAGAGGACAGGGGTAAGTATTAATGCTACAAGCACAGAGAGAAGCATAGATGAGATAATGGTTATGGAAAACTGGCGATAGATAATACCTGTCGAACCAGGGAAAAAGGCCATTGGACCAAAGACTGCTGATAGCACAAGGCCTATGCCAATAAGGGCACTTGTTATCTGATCCATGGACTTACGGGTTGCCTCCATCGGTGGAAGTCCTTCTTCACTCATTATTCTTTCAACATTTTCCACCACCACAATGGCATCATCCACCAGAAGTCCGATGGCCAGCACCATTGCAAACATCGTTAACATATTTATTGAAAAACCGAAGATGCCTAACACTGAAAAGGTGCCAAGAAGTACCACCGGTACTGCAATTGTCGGAATCAGGGTGGCACGGAGGCTTCCGAGGAATAACCACATAACCAAAAAAACAAGAAGTATTGCCTCAAAAAGGGTCTTGACAACTTCTCCGATTGCCACCCTGACAAATGGTGTCGTATCAAAGGGGTAGACTACCTTCATCCCTGGAGGGAAGAACCGGCTCATCTCTTTCATCTTTGCCTTGACCCTATCCGCTGTATCAAGTGCATTGGCACCTGCAATCATTCTGATAGCGAGAGCAGCAGATGGCTTTCCATTGTAAAAGGCTTCAATATCGTAGTAATCTGTTCCAAGCTCTGTTCTTCCCACGTCCCTGATCCGAACAATTGAGCCATCTGGATTGATCCGAAGGGGGATATTGCCAAACTCATCAGGGGTTTTTAGAAGACTCTGGACGATTATGGATGCATTGAGGCGTTGTCCTTTAACAGCCGGTGTTCCACCAAATTGACCTGCAGAAACTTCCACATTATAGGCTCTAATCGCGGAGACGACATCCTCCATAGTTAGATTATAATCAACCAGCCTATCAGGATTGAGCCATATACGCATAGCATACTGAAAACCGAAAACCTCCACTTCACCAACACCAGGCACCCTTGCCAGAACCTTTTCAAGATTGGATTGGGCATAATCCCTTAGATCATTTCCATCCATACTCCCATCTTCTGAGATGAGTCCCACCATTAGCAGGTAATTCCTTGTTGCCTTACCAACTGAGATACCGGTGCGTTGAACAACCTCGGGTAAGCTTGGCATTGCTAATTGGAGCTTGTTTTGAACCTTTGCCCATGCAAGATCTGGATCTGTCCCAGGGGCGAAAGTGAGCTCTATACGGGAGGCCCCTGCCGAATCACTCGTTGCTGACATATATATCATCTTATCAAGGCCTGTCATCTTCTGCTCTATAACCTGTGTTACACTGTTTTCAACTGTCTCGGCGGATGCCCCTGGGTAAAAAGCCATAATATATATCGAGGGAGGTGCAAGTGGAGGGTATTGTGATATTGGAAGATTATAAATTGCAAGACCACCCGAAGCCATGATAATTATGGCAATTACCCAGGCAAAGACAGGATGATCTAAAAAGAATCTTGATAACATATTTCACCCCTGCTAATTGGTTTTTCCGGAAACTCTCTCTTGAGATTCAGATGCCCTGTTCTTCTTACCAGCATCCCCTATGGAGACAACCTTCACAGGCATACCAGGACGTACCTTCTGAAGACCTTCTATTATCACTTGATCACCTGGTAAAAGGCCTGACGAAACGAGCCATTTGTCTCCGATCTCACGATCGAGGGTTAATGGCCTTTGCTGGACTTTACCCTGAGCATCCACAATCAGGGCTACAGGATTTCCTTTCAAGTCCCTGGAGACCCCCTGCTGAGGAATAAGGATTGCCCGATCAACGACCCCTTCCTGTACCTTGACTCGAACATACATACCGGGTAGAAGAACATATTTCGGATTTGGGAAGACCATCCTGAGGATAAACGATCCTGTTGCTGGGTCAACAGTAACATCAGAAAATTTCAATATGCCTTCGAGTGGATAGGAGGTACCATCTTCAAGAAATAATTTTACCCTTGTCTGATTTGGATTTTTGCCTTTGATTCGACCTGCTTCTATATTACGTTTGAGTCTGAGTAGATTTACACTTGATTGTGTCGCATCAACATATATTGGATCTATCTTTTGAATGGTTGCAAGGGGAGTAGGTTGATGGGCAGTAACCAGAGCTCCAACAGTAACATTTGATTTACCAATACGTCCGCCAATAGGTGCTGTGATGCGGGTATACCCGAGATTGATCCTGGCTGTCTCCAAAGCCGCTTCTGCTTGCTTAACCACTGCCTCTGCCACAGCAACCGCTTCACGATCACTCTTAACCTGAGCTTCAATTGCCATAAGCGTAGCCTCCGCAACATTTGCCTCAGTAACTGCCTGATCTCGTTCACTTGCTGAAACTGCACCTTCTTTTATAAGTTCCTCAAAACGCTCACGGTTCTTTCGAGCAAGTTCAACCGTAGCCTTCTGGCGAATTAGGCTGGCAAGACTCGCTTCTAAGGCCGCTTTTGTCCGATCTGCAGTCTTTTTTGCCACACTCAGATTTGCTTCTGCATTCTCATAGGCTGTTTCAAATAAGGCAGGATCTATCTGGTAAAGTATATCCCCTGCCTTCACATCAGAACCTTCCTCAAATAGACGTCTCTTTATAATACCACTCACCTGTGGACGTATTTCAGCAACATGGTATGAATATGTACGACCAGGCAACTCAGTAGTAAGAATAATCTGTTCGGGATGAATAGTCACCGTTACAACTTCAGGGATTTGAGGAGGAGGGGGTGGAGTCTTTTGACAACCATAAATTATAGGCCACAAGCAAAAAAATAAGATAAAAATTATCAATCTAAATCTACCGTAAATATTCATGGGACACCTCTAATTTTGAATGAATATTCATTCTTAATTTAAGAAATCCTTTATCTTTTTAGACCATCCCAGCATGCCTCCACAATCCTCTCAATTAATTCATCATTGAGCGATATAAGGCCCAGGATACTATCCCTTACCACGCTAATCAATGGACCAAAAGCAAGCGCATAGAGAATATTTATTGGCAAATCCTTTATGATCTGCTGGGTAACTCCCTCTTCTAAAAGGGAATCAAATATATTGCGATCACTTACTTTACTCAAAATCCTATCCCTTCTTAAGGCAATACCATATGGTGAGTTATGAAATTGCTCCATGTACCTGAAATATAAAGGATTTAATATAAAATATTGAAGAAGTGTTTTACCGATATAGATGAATCTTTCCCTGAGGGGTTTTGAGATTTGATAGCCTTGCTTTAGGACAACAAGGATCTCTTCCTCGAGTTCATGGTATATCTCATTAATAAGTGCGTCTTTATTTTCAAAATAATGGTATATGGTGCCAGCTCCAACCCCCGCTCTTTCCGCTATCATTGCCATTGAGGTGCCATGAAACCCGTGCTCTGCAATTAAACTTAGAGCAGCCTGAATTACTTCACTTCGTTTATCATGTTTGGCCATAATAAGTCAATTTGAATGAATATTCATTCTATATTATATCAAAAAATTGTTCAAATATCAATCTTTTTTTGAATCCAAACGTAATGCATCACTGAAGCGTGGAATTTAGTGATCTGGCAGGGATGTCTGAGAAAATCTTATAGCGGTAACCTTATCATGCCCCTTAAATTAAGAAAAGATGAACGAAAGAAATAAAGGCCAGCTATATCAGTCACTTGGTTACCCTTAACAAAAAAATTTAAATCGTCCGCTTGATAAGATTTTCGAGGATATTCCTGCCAGATCTTTTAACATAGCCCAGTTTAAGTGACTAGTTACATCCAGACCCTTCCTTTCTCTATTATATGAATAACCTTCCATCCTTTCTGCATTAACCTCCCAGCAACCCACCGCCTATGACATCTCCACGGAAAC
Organism: Deltaproteobacteria bacterium; assembly: GCA_037440525.1. Classification (GTDB taxonomy): domain Bacteria; phylum Desulfobacterota; class BSN033; order BSN033; family UBA1163; genus JBBITW01. The sequence continues at coordinate 12,439 of JBBITW010000059.1, read as the reverse complement.
CTCTCGGAACAAAAGAAGGCCGCTCTCTTTTCTCTTCCGATCTCCTCTAATAGCTCAAGCCCCTTTCCAAAATTTTCACTCTCCATATAGGCAATATAGCCTCCCTTTCGAAAACCTCCTAATTCTTTCCCTAAATAAAAATATTGGATTCCAATTGAATTAAGGCTTTTCTCAAGGTTCCCTTTTATAAAATGTGGGAAACGGCTTTTCGGGAAACTTCGGATGTCCACTAAAACATCTATTTTATATTCCTTTATAATGGAGAGGAATTCTTCTAATGTCCTTGTGCTTGTTCCTATAGAATAGATTACACGATCGGGCTGAAGGTTTATATCTGATTTTTGCAATTTTTCAATTCTATTCTAATAATCTTTTCAGACGAGAGGCATCTTCAAACATATTTGTGTTGTTAAACATTATGTAAGCCAATTGAAAGGATTTCCCTCTTTCTACGATTTCTTTCAGCTCCGATTCCAAATAGATATAATGATAACCGGTTTTACCATGAAGTCTTGTATAGAGAAAATCTCCTTTTCCCTGAAATTGTCTAAAAATATCAAAACAGGGATAGATATGCAAATCCTTACAGAGTTCTTCCACCTCTTTGATCTCCCATCGCCCCCTTGGTTCCCAGATAAAAATGAAGCTACCTCTTCTTACCTTTTTAAAGAATCTCTTTAAATTTTTAATATTCTGGTTTGATGGAATAAAACTTGCTGGAGACTGAAATATGATCTTATTTACTCCAAGTGCCCGGGCAAACTCTTCGGTCTTTGACCATGCAATTTCAACCTCTTCTGTATCTTTAAAAGAGCCATAATTTTTCTTCTTATCTTCTGAAATCTCGATTCTCAATCTTCGATAAGTGGGACTCGATGGTTCATGAGTAATAAGTTGCCATGCCTTCATAGTAAACTCAAATTCCGAAGGTGCCCCTTCTCTCCATCTCATTCCTGTTTCAATTAATGGGAGATGATAAAATGTCTGCTGGATCTCGACAACAGGGAAACTCTGATAATAGATATCTCTTTTTACTGGAAAGCCACAACAACCAACCTTTATCATAAAAAACTCAGATTGAGGTTATTTAATTCTTGGGTTTAGAAATTCTTATCTTTCATTTTCTTAACCTCAGCCTAAACCTTAACCTAAAATAATTTTAATTGCTCCTTTGATTCCCCTTCTTCCTTCCTTTCTGGAAAGAGGCTAATCTTTCCATAAACTCCATCATGCCCTGGAATGATAGAGACCTTTCCCTGTCTCATCCTGATAATTCCTTCCAGTATCTTTTGAGGAACAAAGGTAGATAGCTCATCAGGAGATGCATCGAGAAGTATTCTGAATTCTGATCCCCCTTTCTCCACCAATCTATCATATTCTATATCCACAGATTTTGTTCCCACTTTATATCCCAAAGCCTCAGCTATAATCTCCTCCAATGGTATGAGATGAATGGATGGAATGGCATTTTTGGGTATAAAGCCCTCGGGCCGATCTGATAGCTCTTCCACTCTGTGCATAACCCCCACAGTAATCCTCCTATGACATTTTGGGCAGAGATACTGATTGGCCTTTGTCTGTTTTGGTGAAAATATCACTCCACACTGACGGTGACCATCGTAATGATACTTTCCCTCCTCGGGAAAGAATTCGATTGTGAAAAGAATCTTTCTTCTGTCCTTCTTACGTATAGCATCTATCACTTCATTATAATCTATTTCACAATCGAAGGCATTTGCCTCCCTCCCCAATCTGTTAGGTGAATGGGCATCAGAATTGGAGATAAGAGTTATCCTGTCAAGGACTGAAAGTCTCCAGTTCATTTCTGGATCAGAGGAGAGGCCTGTTTCAATGGCATAGATATATTTGGACATATCACCAAAACATTCTTCTATTGAATCAAACCCTGAATTCGCTCCAAAGATTGAGAACCAGGGAGTCCAGGCATGGGCAGGGACAATAAGACAATCCTCTGATATATCGAGTATCATCTTTACCAGATCTTTTGCAGTAAAGCTGAAAATAGGTCTCCCATCTGAGGAAAGCTTTCCGAAACTTCCCAGCCTTACGGAGATGGCTTCCACGACTTCAAAACTTGGAGCAAAAATGAGATTATGGATTCTCCTCACCTTACCATTCTGGGTATATATATTACTCACCTCTGTAGTAAGAATATAATTCGGTCCATTTTCATCTCTTTTTAATCTTAGAAGCCCGTTTCCCAGTGGTTCCAATTTGGACTGTAAATCTTTTAAATATGTAGGATGCGTAAAATCTCCTGTTCCGAGAAGCGAAATCCCCTTTTTCTTTGCCCACTGTGAGAGGGCTTCCACTTCCATATCCCTACTTGTGGCCCGACTGTATTTTGAATGGATATGAAAATCAGCAATAAAACGCATTTTCTCTCAAAACTATATAATATATAGGAAAAAATATTAGTGCCTCAAAGTTATATAATATGCCTCTTACGAAATTTTTGTAAAATAGGAAAGTCTTTTTATTGCTTTAATCTTTTCAGGGTCTCCAAGCCTTGCCTTTTCTATGGCATGCCTCAAAACTTCTATTGAATTGTCATAAAGCTTTCGGTCCAGAGGATATGGATGACCATCCTTACCACCATGAGCAAAACTGAATCTTGCTGGGTCTTTAAAACTTGGCTTAACCCCGTATATCAACTCTGATATCAGACTTAGTGCCTGAAGACTCCTTGGGCCGACACCTTTTATCATGAGAAGCTCTTCAAAATTCTTTGGAGCTCTTTCATAAATCTGAATAAAAGTACTTTCCAGCCTCTCAAGACGAATCCTTTCATCCGGGACTGCGTGTGCTCTCGGAAGAAATAGCTCTATGGCCTTTCTGCCTTCATTTAGAAGAAACTCAGGGCTTTCTTGTGAGAGATTGGTAATTGTCTTTCTTATTTTTTCACTCTCCATAGCCACAAGGTTTAGCCCTTCCTTTCTCAGATTACAGCATACAGCCCAGTGAGGTTCACAGACAAAATCCTTCACCCCCTCGCTTAGCCAGTGATATCTTCGAGCATAGCCTGTCTCCTCATTCATACCCTGCTGGACAACTGCCCATGATCCACTTCTTGTAAAAAAGAAAGAGTGATGGTATATCTGATAACCATCCTGGATTGCAGAACTATCAACCTTTGCCGATATTCGACTTGCATAGATAAGGGCGGTTCCATCAATAGATTCTTTATTGCAGATTTCCTCAATCTCCTTTGGCGTTTTTCTCGAAGTCCCCCCTTTTCCACCTGCTACAAAGAAACCCAATTCCTCTTCCATCCCTTTTAGCCCTTCTTTCAAAGCAGCGCAGACCGTAGTTGTGACTCCACTCGAATGCCAGTCAAAGCCTAACACACAACCAAAGGCCTGAAACCAGAGAGGGTCAGAAAGCCTTCTAAGCATCTCCTCTTCGCCATAGGTATCAATTATAAAAATGGCGATCTCCCTCGAAAGGCTTCTCATCCTCTGAAAGAGCCACGAAGGAGCCTTACCATAATGAAGCGGTAGATGGGCAACACCTGTTCTCATTTTTCTAATTTTTGACGAAATTATAAAAAATTCCTTACCTTTTTCAATAATCCTATTTTTCTATATCTTTCTGAAGATTAAAAGTATTGTTTGTAAGATCAGAGCAAATGTAAATTCCCTATTCTTACTCTCTTGAGACCTGCCTCCTCGGCCGCCTCTTTACATCTAAATGCAAAAGCCCTTGAAGTTATGGGCAGGTCTTTAAAATAGAATTGTGGGTAAAATGCCAAAAGGGAATAAGGGATGTCTGGATTAAGAGAGGCGATCCATCTTGAGATATTTTTCACCTCTTTTTCATCTATATAACCTGGCACAAGAAGTGTGCTCGCAATGAGGAGGGGTGGTTCTGGCCTCTCATTGATATGTCGGGTTACCAATTCAAAATTTCTCTTTGTCCTCTCATTCGAAACACCACAGAGGGCCCTGTGAATATTATCGTCCCATGCCTTTATATCAAATTTAATACACCCTCCCGAAGCTGAAGAAAGCTCCACCATTTCTTCCAATAGTTTTGGGTTCATTGAACCATTGGTCTCCCAGCATATTCGAAGGATCATCCCTTTTTTTCTCTCCAGGGCCCATTTGCTGGCTCGGATAGCATGAGGAAGCTGAGGAGTTGGATCACCACCAAAATAGCAGATACAACTTGTCCTATCGTCAACAGCCCGGGCTATATCTTCCGGACTAAACCTCCTTTTATCCCAGACCCTCTCTCGATGTGTCCAGTTCTGACAGAAGAGACAATTAAAAGAGCAACCATGGTAAAAAACCGCAAGATTCTTAAATCCATATTCAGGGCCAGGCTTATTTGCAAACCTCGGATATCCTGACCCTGTCCCTCCAGGACAGACCCAATCAGCAACACAGTTTGTTGGCAATCCATCATAATACCAGCTTAAATTCCCTTCATCAGTTGAAACACCCATCAAAACTCCATCAACCCCTGTCCTCAAACCACAATAGCCCCTTCCTCCTTCAGGTATTTGACATTCATTTAGACATATTTTGCAAGATATTCCTCTTTCATCTTTTGGAGGAAAATCACAGAGATTAAATGATCTTCGGGATTTTATATGGGCTTCCTCAACAAAACCTCTTATGGCCTCATATCCAGATCGTAAGCAATCTACACAGATTTGAAGGCTTTGAGAAAGAAATTCTACTTCCCTCCCACATCCTCTACATTCTTTTTTCTCCTGTGTTTGAGGCTTTCTCAGAATCATGATTCTTATTCAATCACTTTATAAACGACATCGTGTTCCCTGACCTTATCCTTAACTTTGACCCCGATATCTGCACCCGGTCCTGCCTCAGAAACATTCTTATTCTCAATCTGCATAGAATCAACGCCCTGGGTAATATCTGTCGTATGGCCAACGATATGAATCTTATCACCCACCTTTAAAGAACCTTCAGTTAATCTAATTGCAGCAACACCTATCTTTCCAAAATATTTTATAACATGACCAACCTTCTTCTCTTCCATCTTCGTCCTCCTTTCTTAAATTTTAATGCACAGCCTTTTTAATCCCTCGATTATTTCCCATTCCTCTATCTCTTCTAAGCATTTAATCTCCTTACACAAAAAGAACCTCTCTTCAGAACAGGGGGAACATGGGAGGTTTCTCCGTAGGACCAAAACCTTCTCGCCTCTTGGTGACCAGACCCTGGGATCGGTAGGTCCAAAGATTGAAATGGTTGGAATTTCAAGAGCTGATGCCATGTGAGAAATTCCTGAATCGTTTCCTATGAAAAATCTACACCCTTTCATCACAGAAGCCAGTTGAAGTAAAGAAAGTCCCTTTGCAAATATTGGAGGATTAGAATCTATCCCCTCAAAATGTCTCCAAACCTCAGGCCCTTCTGCAGGGCCTATAATGATAAGAACCTTAGATCCAAAAAGCTCCCTGAGATGATAAAAAAGACCTAAAAATCTTTTTAAAGGCCAGACCTTCTTCTTACTTCCACTTCCAGGATGGATGATAATTACCTTTGATTTCTCCTCTTCGCTCACCCCCTTTTCTTTCCAGAAGTTCATACCCCACATGAGATCGTGATCATTTAAATAGAGCCTTGGATTTAGTTCTGATATGGGAATCCCAAAACTCCTAAACTGTCTCAGAAGATAATCTGTTAAATGAATCCCCTCATCCCATTTTGGAATGGAATTTATATGTAGCACCTCACCTTTAGCAACTCTCTTAAGATTTCGAAAAAGTACTCCCTCTTCCTTTCCAAAAACTATGATAAGTTCAAAACTACCAAAAAACTCGGTAAGTTGCCTATCAAGAGGTCCTTCTTGAATAAAAAAGGAGGCCATTCCTTTCTGATCCACAGAAAGTATTCTCTCTGCATAGAATCTTTCTTCAACCAGTTCAAGAATTCTCGGATATCCCATTATTACTGTTTTGGCCTCCGGTATAGCCTTTCTTAGATTTGCGAGGATTGGCAGTGCAAGTATGAAATCACCCAGTGCACCTTGATGTATAACAAGTATGGATTTAATTTCAGAAATTCTCTCCGCAAGAGGTGAAGAGATCATGTAATCCTCTCCAATCGCTTTCTTACATATTCATCATCTGGTGTGATTTGAAGAACCTTAATATATTCCCTTCTTGCTTCCTTCCATCGCTTCGTATCTTCATAGAGGACACCTAAATTAATCCTTGCGAAAAGATAATTTGGGTTAAGGCGAATGGCCTTTTTAAATTGTAAAATAGCATCCTCATACCTCTTTCTATCACTATAAAGTAAGGCCAGATTGTAGTGAAGATCTGCATAGAAAGGGAGTAAAAGAACAGCCTTCTCCATATGCTTTAAAGCACTTTGACTCCTTCCCATAGCGCCATAAGTATAGCTTAAAAGTGCATGTGCCATTCCGTTTAGGGGATCTATCTTCAATGCAGTCTTAAACTCATCCGAAGCCTTTTTATAATCTCCTTTATAGTAGTAGATATATCCAAGGTGATAATGAAATGGAGATTCATCTGGCCTCAATAATGTTGCCATTTTCAGTGCCTTGATTGCCTGGTAAATCTTTCCCTTCTGAGCGAGATAAAGACTAAGAAAAGAGTAGAGATTGCTATGATGGTAATCCAATTTAATCCTCTTAATTTCTCTTAATGAATCTTCATCAAGCTCAATCCTTTCCTCTCTTAAAAGCCCTCTCTTTCTGTATTCCTCTTTATAAAAAGGATTGAGATTGATGGCCTTTTGGAATCTAAGCCTTGCCTTTTTGGGTTTATTGATATTCACATATAAAACACCTAAAAGATGTTGAAGAAATGCATCCAGGGGGTTTCTTCTACTCAAAGAAATGAAGAGCCTTTCAGCGTCATGTAATCTCTTCTCTTCGATATTTAAAAAACCCAAATTCAGTATGGCCTCACGATAATCGGGGTTTATTCGAATGGCCTTTATCAGATGTTTTCGGGCCTTTTTGAGATTGCCTATCGCCATATATAAAAGACCCATCTGATTATGAATATCAGCATATCTCGGATTTGCCCGAATCCTATCCCCGAGCTCTATTAAAATGTTTTTATAGGGGAAATCCTCTTTATCTTTCAATCCTCACCTTCTCCTTTCTCTTCTTCAACTTCCAGTTCCCCATCCTTCTCCTTTAAAATCCATCTACCTTCGGGTTTCTTTTCTACCTGCGAAACAGGGGCACCTGCTGTTATCCTCATCCTCTCTCTCACAGGAACCCATTGTCCTCTCTCCTTTTTCCAGTTAATAAACTGGAATATAACATCTCTCACCCCTGGAATGCTTTTCACCTTCTTCTCAAGTGAATGAAGTGTCTTTCTAATATAATCCTGGCTTTTTAAATCAAGGACCTGCTCATCCTTCTCCTGAATATAGATTCTTGTCAGTTTAAAAAGGCCACGAAAATAGACAACCCCTTTTACAGTCCCAAATGTAATGGCAGAATAGTCAATATTACTTCTTACCAAAAGCCTTCGCACAGTTGCCTGAATTACAAAATCTTCCTTAATCATCTTAATTGACTATTTAGGGAATAGATATTGATAAAAATTTATCGAGGTTCAAATATATTTATCTCAAAGGGCCCTATTTACTGCATCTATCAATTCCTCTGGATCATATGGCTTCTTAATATAAAAGCGAGCACCCAATCTTTGAGCCCTTTCCTCTGATTCAAGTTCAGGGCTGCCGGTTAAAAATATAATAGGAATTCGATTTGTGCGTTTCGATTGTTTCAACTTTTCAGCAACGCTAAATCCATCCCCAGCAGGCATTCTTATATCGAGGATTATCAGATTTGGTTTCTCTTTAAGGGCCATAAACACACCCTGAGCACCATCAAAAGCACACACCGTATCATATCCACAGGAATTAAGTCGGATCGTAAGTACCTTAACGATATCTCGTTCATCATCCACAATAAGAATCTTTTTCTTCCGTGCCATCACTGCTTCTCTCTATGATTCAATACCTTCGTCCTTCTTTGTAGGGGGAACATCTTGGTTGAGCCATCAGACCATCTCATCTCTTCTCCTCTGGAATGCTTCCACCTTTCCCCTATCAATAGGTGTCCCCAATGGAAAGCTCTCCTTTAGGGGATTGATAAATCTTCCATCTCGCATCAATCGGTAATCTAAATGGGGACCAGTTGAGAGACCTGTTGAACCGACATACCCGATTATCTGTTTCTGTCTTACTCGACTTCCCTTTTTGATACCTGGTCCGAATCGAGAGAGATGACCATAATAGGTCTTATATCCATTTGCATGTTTGATAATCACTTGCTTACCAAATCCTCCTCCCCAGCCACAAGAAATAACAACTCCATCGGCTACTGCCCATACAGGTGTTCCTATTGGAGCCGCATAATCGATCCCAAAATGGGGGAATATCCCTCCGAGGATTGGATGCCTTCTTGCCCTGCTGAACCTCGAACTGATTCGACTGAATCTGAGAGGTGCCTTTAAAAATGGCCTCCTTAAAGAAATCCCTTTCTCATTATAATAATTACCCTCAAAATTTATTCCCCTGATTATCTTTTCTCCACTCCGATATTCTAATGCATGAATCAATCCATATCGAATAAATTCTTTTCCCTTGTATAGCTTCTCTAAAATCACCTGAAAACGATCTCCATCTTTGACATCCTTATAGAAATCGATTTCAGAAGCCAGAATCTCAGTAAAAGATATAACCAACTGATCATGTTCTCCAATCGCATCAATCGCCTCAAATAATGATGATCTTATTTCACCCCCTATCTTAACAAGGTGGGTATCCAGGATGACATCCTTTTTTTTCGCAACGAGACCACTACCATCCTTTTCAACCTCGTAAATTTCTGTTGGGCTCAGTTCCAGTATAAATCTTACGAATTCCCCTTTTATATCTGTTATGAAAGTGTAGGTCCCCCCTTTAATCCTTTTGAAATCGACAAGGGGTTTTAACTCAGAGATTATAGATTCGATCCACTTCAAAGGGATATTCTTTCCTGCTAATGATTTAAAAAGTGAACCCCTCTTTCCTATTTTCCCCAAAATTGTTTGATGGGAGTGTTCTTGTTCTGCCATCTCCAATGGTTTGGACTCCCTTTGGTCCTCTGAAGATGGAATAGGCCTATATGGGAGGATAAAAAAGTAAACTATAAAGAAAATGGATAATAAAAAAATAGGGATAAAGAGAAAAAATCTTCTCCTCCCTTTTTTTGACCGTGATTCTTTAGATTTCATAAGATTTTCCATCCTGACCCCTTAACTCTGAATCTTTAACCTTCCACTTCCCTTAAATGGGCTGCCGCATCTTCTGGAGGTGTATGATTTACAAAGAAACCTGTTCCCCATTCAAATCCCTCTCTTAAACCGATTCTCAATCGGGTCTCAATATGCCAGTGGTATTCAGACCTATGAAAACGGCTCTGAACAGGAGATGTATGGAAAGCCAAGCTGTAAGGAGGATCGGAAAGTAACTTATAAAATCTCAAAAAGAGAGATTGCATAGCCAAAGAGAGATCCTCAATCTCCTCTTCACTAATATGATGAAAGTCTGAGACATGTCTCTTGGGGACGATCCACGTCTCAAAGGGGTAACGTGAGGCAAAAGGGGTAAAGACTAAAAAATGGACCGTCTCGAGGATTATCCTCTTCTTATTGGAATTCTCCTCTTTAATGATATCGCAGAAGATACAACGCTCCTTTCTCTCATAATAATCCAACAACCCCGATATCTCTTCATCTATCCTTCGTGGTATAACAGGCATTGCAATAATATGAGAGTGTGGATGATGATTGAAAATCCCTGGATAATTCTTAAGTATTAGGAACTGTTGAAATCTTCGATCCTTCTCCAAATCAATAAGTCTCTCCTTATAAGCCCTCAGAATCTTCTGAATCTGAAGGGGTTCCATCATGGCAAGGTTTTTGTTATGCTGAGGTGCCTCTATGACAATCTCGTGTGCCCCTATAGCTTCCATCACATCGTACATCCCCTCCGGCCTTTTATCAAATCCTCCCTCAATATGAAAAAATGGAAATTTATTTGGAATGACCCGCACAGACCAGCTTCCTCTTCCATCCACCAGAATGAAGGTCTCTTTTGGGGTCATCGACTCATTTCCAGGACAGAATGGACATGGCCCTTCTGTTTCTTTAAATTGATAAGGAGGTTTGAAGGCAAGATAATCCGATGGCCCCTTCGGATTATTTGTTGTTATAACCACCCACATCCTCGTAATAGGTTCTCTCCTCAATTCAGCCATATGATTTCCTTATAATCCTCACCCATTTTGAACGATTTTTTTAAAAAGCCTTTCCGCCAAAGGCGGATCCGCTTTGAGTGGACATTTTATCAGTCATTGCGTGGCAATCTCATAGATTCCTCGCTTCGTTTGCAATGACAATTCAGAATCGCTCAATTTAGAAAATCCTCAATGAATGAATCTATCAGGCCCCTTAGATATGTGAAAAGGCCCTTCCCAGGGATGCCTTGTCTCCTTTACAAATCGATCCCGACAGCTCTTACAGAGGAGCATTGTAAATTCTTCATAAACTTCCTTTTCCAATTCCTCAGGATCGTATTGCTCAATCTCTTTGATAATCTCTTCTATATGTCTGTCCACATCACCTTCCGGTTCCAAGAGAAATCCGTCGAAACCAGCAAAAATTCTGATGTTGACAACATAATTGAGACTCCCTGGTGGAAGCTCCTTCCCACATCGAAAACACCTCTGTTTCTCTTCCTGCCTTTGATTTACTATTCCACTCATTTTGCAATCTTACCTCAATAAAATCCCATCCTCCACTCCTCTAAATCCCTCAATGCCCTTCTGGCCAACAAAAGTCGTCTCTCCTTCCCTCTAACTTTATCACCAAGAGGTGGAAGAAGTCCATAATTTATGTTCATGGGCTGAAAGGGTTTTAATGGAAAACAGGTAATATATTTGATAAGGCTACCAATTGCAGTTGTAGGAGGGGGTGTTACAGGAGCCATTCCCGATTCGAAACGATATGCATTGATACCTCCTATAAGGCCCATACCCACAGACTCCATATATCCCTCTACCCCTGTGATCTGGCCGGCGAAAAAGATATTGGGAGAACTCTTTAATTGCAGTGAAGGCATCAATAACCTTGGAGAGTCAATAAAGGTATTTCTGTGTATGGAACCCCATCTCACGAACTCTGCCTCCTCAAGGCCTGGGATCATTCTGAATATTCTCTTCTGCTCCCCCTGTTTCAATCTTGTCTGGAAACCTACTAAATTGAAAAGACTTCCAAATTCATTCTCCTTTCTCAACTGGACTACAGCAAATGGTTGCCTGTTAGTTCTCGGATCGATTAGACCAACAGGTCGAAGTGGGCCGAAGGCCAATGTATCCCTCCCACGAGATGCCAACTCCTCAATAGGTAAACACCCTTCGAATAGGTATCTTTTTTCGAAGTCTCTCAATGGGACCTTATCTCCCTTTATTAATGAATCTACAAATCTATAATATTCATCCTGCTGCATAGGACAGTTGAGGTAGTCATCACCTCCCTTCCCATATCGAGAGGCCCAGAAGACCTTATTCATATTGATAGATTCAGAAGTAACGATTGGGGAGATTGCATCGTAGAAGAATAGATGCTGAGATCCTGTAATCCTTTGGATCTCCTGATCCAATGCAGGAGAGGTAAGAGGACCTGTAGCAACTATAGTGGTTCTTTCAGAATCCAAGACCTTCGCCTCTTCTCGGATAATCTCCACTTTCTCGATACCTTCTAAGATATTTGTAACATTTTTCGCAAACTCTTCCCGATCCACGGCTAATGAATCCCCTGCTGGGAGACTTGTTTCCTTAGCTACCCTTAAAATCAGGGAGTCGAGTCTTGATAATTCCTCTTTCAAAAGCCCGGAGGCATTCTCTAAGGATTCAGATTTAAAGGAATTGGAACATACCAGTTCTGCAAAAAAGGGAGATTTATGGGCAGAGGAATAAACCTTAGGTTTCATCTCAAAGAGTATTACCCTGCCTCCTCTTTTTGCAATCTGGTAGGTTGCCTCGCAACCTGCAAGCCCGGCACCAATGACGATAATTGGTTCCATATTATATATTATGCCTTCTTCATATCATTTGTAAACTGAAATTTTAGAGATCTCTAAAAAATATTTAAACAGATTTTTTAAACTGGGGAGGTGGGATGAAGAGGCATTCGAGGGGTTTGGAGCCCTACCTCCCCACTCTTTCGAGGACCTTTTCAGAGCTCTCTTTTGGCCCCCTGTGGAATTGACATCGAAAAGGGACTGTAGATATTAATATTGAAATTGATCTCATGGTTTTTTATATGTGAATAAAAAAATTCTTCTCCATTTCATTTGTTAAAAAGGATTCTCCGACAGAATCGGATCCGCCTCTGGCGGAAAAGACTTTATTA
>JBBITW010000058.1:0-18109 GCA_037440525.1 Deltaproteobacteria bacterium | reverse complement strand
TAAGATTTTCTCAGACATCCCTGCCAGATCACTAAATTCCCCGCTTCAGCGATGCATTACACTAAGAAATAACAACATCTTAAAGAAAATCACTTCTTTTCCATTAGCCTCCCTGGTTTACTATCCATAAAATTGTAACCAAACTCTTCTATCTCTAAGGTCTCTGAAAAAATATTTAAAACGAATCTTATAGACTGGGGAGGTAGGGTGAAAAAGCCTTCGAGCGGATACCTTTAATAGTTTGGCACTATTGATTAATACCCTGAAAATGCTTGATTTTCTCTTACACGTTTGTTAGCAATTTAATCTCTAAGTACCCGCATTTGAAGGGTTTTGAACCCTACCTCCCCAGTCTTTCAAGTATTTTCCAGGACTCTTTATCTCTCTCTTGAAAAAAAACCTATCATGTGTTAACAAAGAAGTTTATTGGCTCTTTTATAAGTTTTCCCTCATAATTTATAGAGGGAAATGAGAAATTTCTATTAAGTGGAGGGAAAATGGAAGCAAATTGGAGGTTTAGATGTCAAATATAACAATGAAGGAACTCCTGGAGGCAGGGGTTCATTTTGGACATGAAACGAAACGCTGGGACCCGAAGATGAAGCCTTACATCTTTGGGGCAAGAAATGGAATTTATATTATTGACCTTCAAAAGACAGTCCAGTTCTTTAAGGAAGCCTACCAATTCATTCGTGATGTGGCTTCAAAAGGTGAATACATCCTCTTTGTTGGGACAAAAAAACAGGCTCAGGAAACAATTCAGGAACAGGCCACCAGATGTGGAATGTTTTATGTCAACCACCGCTGGCTTGGAGGTATGTTAACAAATTTCCAGACCATTAAACGATCTATTGATAGACTCAATAAACTTGAAGCGATGAAGAACGAAGAGATTTATAATCTTTTACCGAAAAAGGAAGTCATGGAATTAGAAAAGGAACGAAGCAGGCTTGAAAAATCCCTCGGTGGAATAAAAAATATGGACAGACTGCCAGGGGCAATTTTTGTCATTGACCCTAAGAAAGAGAGGATTGCTGTAAGAGAGGCGAGAAAGATTGGTATCCCATCCATCGGAATTGTTGATACCAATTGTAATCCAGAAGATGTGGACTATGTGATTCCTGGAAATGATGATGCCATCAGGGCAATCAGCCTTTTTACCTCAAAGATTGCAGATGCTGTAATTGAAGGGAGACAGCTATACGAAAAACAACTGCAGATGGAGGAACCCCGTGAGGAAAAGGTTATACCACCAGAGACACAGCCCTTACCTGAAGAAGGGATGGAAGAAGTAGAAGAGATTGATGAAGAAGAATTTGAGGAAGAATTAGAGGAGGAATAGTCTCTAATGGAAATATCGATCGATTTGGTAAAGGATTTAAGGCAGAGGACAGGAGCAGGAGTGATAGACTGCAAGACTGCCCTGAAAGAGGCAAGAGGAGATATCAATTTGGCTATTGATTACTTAAGGCGCAAAGGATTGGCTACTGCTGCAAAAAAGGCAGGAAGAATCGCTACCGATGGTCTTGTAGCCTCTTATATTCATTCGGGCGGGAAAATGGGAGTGCTCGTGGAGGTCAATTGTGAAACGGATTTTGTAGCAAGAACTGAGGAATTTCAATCATTTGTTAAGAATATTGCCATGCAGATCGCTGCTGCCAATCCCCAGTACATTAAAAGGGATGATATTCCACCTGAAGTGATAGAAAAGGAGAAGGAGATATATCGCATTCAAGCACTGGAATCTGGAAAACCTGAAAAGGTTATTGATAAGATCGTAGAAGGTAAATTGGAAAGGTTTTTCTCCGAGGTATGTCTATTAGAACAGACTTATATAAAGGACCAGGATCTTTCAGTTAAAGATGTCCTTGACTCTGTTGTCGCCAAGTTAGGGGAAAATATAACGATTAGAAGGTTCGCAAGGTTCCAGTTGGGAGAAGGATTGTCCCAGCAATCATCATCGAAATAATCCACTCATTAGAGTTAAGAAAAGTCTCAAAAGGTATTTTTATATTAAAAAAAGAGGGCTTCTCTAAATTATAAATCCTCATGAAAAGACGAAAATATAAAAGAATCCTCCTAAAAATCAGTGGAGAGGTTTTGACAGGGGATGGCGATTACGGGATCGATCCCAAGGTCATGCAGCAAATAGCCCGGGAGATCAAGGAAATAAAAATGATGGGAGTGGAAGTGGCAGTTGTCATTGGAGGAGGAAACATATTCCGTGGAGTAGCTGCCAGTTCAAATGGAATGGACCGTGTATCTGCTGACTATATGGGGATGTTAGCCACCGTCCTAAATGCTCTCGCCCTCCAGGATGCACTTGAAAAGATCGGCGTTCCGACAAGAGTTCAGACAGCTATTGAGATGCGCGAGCTTGCTGAACCTTATATCAGAAGAAGGGCAGTCCGTCATCTTGAGAAGGGTCGTGTAGTAATATTTGCTGCCGGAACAGGAAATCCCTTCTTCACCACCGATACCACCGCTTCTCTCAGGGCTATGGAAATTGGAGCAGATGTAATTCTTAAGGCAACAAAGGTTGATGGCATATACGATAAGGACCCTCTTATTCATAAAGGAGCAAAGAAATTTGAAGAAATAACATATCTCGATCTTCTTAAGAAACAGTTAAGAGTAATGGATGCCACGGCCATCTCCCTGTGTATGGATTATAAGATTCCTGTAATTGTCTTCAATTTGAAGAAATCAGGAAATATAAAGCGTGTCATATTAGGGGAAAAAGTAGGAACGAAAGTGAGGGGGTAGGTAATGGAAGATAAGGTTGTCAAAGATGCCGAGGCAAAGATGGAGAAAACCCTCAGCACACTAAAAACAGATTTTAATAAGGTAAGGACAGGGAGGGCTTCTTTGGCCCTTCTTGATGATATCAGGGTTGAATATTATGGAACTCCCACACCGCTTAATCAAGTTGCCAACTTAGCCATCCCGGAGCCGAGGCTCATCACAATTCAACCATGGGATAGCACAATTACAGCCGAGATTGAAAAGGCAATTCTTAAATCAGAACTTGGTTTAACACCAATAAGCGATGGAAAAACTATTCGGATCACAATCCCGAGACTCACTGAAGAACGCCGAAAGGAGCTAGTGAAGGTCGTAAGAAAGATGGCTGAAGGTGCGAAGGTAGCCCTCAGAAACATTCGAAGAGATGCCAATGATCAACTCAAAGGTCTGGAAAAGAATAAAAAGATCTCCCAGGACAGGCTTCACCAGTTGATGGATAAAATTCAGAAATCCACAGATAAATTTATTGAAAGAGTGGACGAAGTGGTTTCCGCCAAAGAGAAAGAGATCATGGAGATATAAATATCACTTTGATTCAGACAATAGAGCATAGAATTCAGACATAGGTTGAGCACTCCTTCCGGCAGAAAGGAAGGGATGGTTAAATTCTGAAGTAAAGTGTGTGAATTGCAGAAAATTTCTTGATAAAGGAGGTGAATGAAGTGGCCTATTTGATTACTGATGAATGTGTCGCTTGTGGAACCTGTGCAGAGGAATGCCCATCCGAAGCAATTGAAGAAGGGGAACCATATGTAATAAAAGAAGAAAAATGTACAGAGTGTGGAACATGTGTTGAGGTATGTCCTGTAGAGGCAATAATAGAAAAATAGGGTGAAAGGGGAGAAGTATTTCTTTTTTCCCCCTTTATCCTTCCTTATTTACTTTATCTTTAAAAGATTCTTTAAGCCTCCCAATTGAAAATCAATATCTTATATGGTAATTTTATTGTAGATATTGATTGAAGATCATTTCTTCCAATCCATATTCAAAATCAATTTAAAAAGGCTTTGTGAAAGATGGAAGAGATCGAAAAAGAGAAGCTCCCCCAACATATAGCCATCATTATGGATGGAAATGGACGATGGGCCAAAAAGAAACTCCTAAATCGGATCAGTGGTCATATAAAAGGGGTTGATGCAGTTAGAGAGGTGGTAACAGCCTGCCGTGAACTGGGAATCAAGGTCTTAACACTTTATGCCTTTTCAATCGAAAATTGGAAAAGGCCAAAGGATGAAATAATTGCCTTGATGGGACTGCTTAAAGAATATCTTTTAAAGGAATGCGATGAAATGATAAAGAATAATATCCGCCTTCGTGCTATAGGGAGGATAGAAGACCTTCCAGGTGATGTTCAGAAGACGCTAAAGGAAGTTATAAAGAAGACAGAATCATGTAATGGAATGATTCTTAATCTTGCATTAAGTTACGGGGGCCGAACAGAAATACTTCACGCTATAAATGGGGTTCTTTCTGACTACAGGAAGGGGAAGATCAAGCCTGAAGAGATTACCCCACAACGTTTCTCCCAATATCTCTGGACCTGTGGAATACCTGATCCAGACCTTCTTATCCGAACGAGTGGAGAATTTAGAATCTCCAATTTCCTCCTATGGCAGATCGCTTATACGGAACTTTATGTCACCGAAACACTCTGGCCTGATTTTGGCCGAAAAGAACTCCTAAAGGCCATAGCAGATTATCAATCAAGGGAGAGGAGGTTTGGTCTTACAAGTGAACAGCTAAACGACAGAGAGGAATAATTTGATTGCGGAAAGTAGAATGTTGAATCAAAAGTGATAACGGAATAAAGGCTATAAAATGAGAAATCACGAAGACTCATTCCAAAATCCAAATTCCAAATTTGAAAGATTATGGGGAAAATAGAAAGGAAAAAGATAAAGACAGGGCTTTTGATTATCCCTCCAACTATCCTCCTCATCGGCTTTGCTCCTCCCTTCATTTTGACTCTGATGGTGCTTGGAGCTACCTATCTTGGATTGCGTGAATTTTATAATCTTGCCCTTCCACAATCCAGATGGATAGAAAGGCTGATGAGTATTGGAATGGGAATCCTTCTATCCTTGATGGTCTCTTATGGAAATATGAAATTGACATCTCCTTTTCTCGTTCTTATTCTCCTGCTCCTCTGCATTCTATTCATGGCAACTTCTCAGGACCTATCCTCAACCATCACTCATATAGGTATCTCATTTTTTGGCATATGTTATATAGGTTTTTTACTTGCCCATGTGATTCTCATTCGCCAGATGGACGATGGAAGGGAGTGGGTTCTCTTTCTCATAGCAACTGTATGGGCAGGAGATATCTCGGCCCTTTTGAGTGGTTCACTTATTGGAAGGCACAAACTCTATCCCAAAATCAGCCCAAACAAAACATATGAGGGATTATTCGGAGCAATCATTGGATCCATAATCACAGCATTAGTCTTCTCCATTATCTTCCTTCCCCGTATTAACAAAGGCCTTTCTGTTTTGCTTGCTATCGGGATAGGAATATTTGGACAATTTGGAGACTTTACAGAATCTATGCTTAAGCGAAGTGCTCGAGTAAAAGACTCTGGATCTCTTATCCCCGGGCATGGCGGGATGCTTGATCGTCTGGATAGCTTCCTCTTCTCTGCCCCATTTTTACACTACTTTCTTTACTATATTTTTAAGGAGACCCAATGAAACGCATTGCCATTCTCGGATCTACAGGTTCAATCGGAGTCAATACCCTCGATATTGTCAAGAGATTTCCAGAGCGATTTAAAGTAATGGGTCTCTCTGCAGGTCTTAACATAAAGCTACTTCGAGAGCAGATACTATATTTCAATCCAAAAATAGTGGCTGTTCTTAATAAGGAATCGGTGGATTTGCTCCATAAAGAACTCCCGAACATTGACATTGAAATTGTCCACGGAGTAGAGGGGCTAATTCAGGTAGCAACCCATCCTGAGGTGGATCAGGTTGTCTCTGCCATAGTAGGTGCTGTTGGTCTAATCCCTACCCTCTCGGCCATTAAGACCGGTAAATCCATTGCCCTAGCAAATAAGGAATCGCTGGTGATGGCTGGAAAGATTATGATTGAGGAGACAAAAAAACACAATGTTCAAATCTTACCGGTTGATAGCGAACATAGTGCAATCTTTCAATCCCTTTTGGGCCATAAACCAGAGGAGGTACGAAGACTCATCCTGACTGCCTCTGGGGGACCTTTCCTCAATCTCCCCATTTCCAAACTTCAGGATGTAACTGTTAAAGAGGCCTTAAACCATCCCCACTGGGAGATGGGGAAGAAGATCACGATAGATTCTGCTTCACTGATGAATAAAGGTCTGGAGGTCATTGAGGCCCACTGGCTATTTAATATCCCTGTAGAAAAGATTGCTGTTCAAATCCATCCCCAGAGCGTCATTCATTCCATGGTTGAATATATCGATGGCTCAATAATAGGACAGATGGGGATTGCTGATATGAGGATTCCTATCTCCTATGCCCTCTCCTTTCCACAAAGATTGAACCTCGATCTGCCCCACCTCGACCTCTCTCGTGTTGGAGCACTTACTTTCTCATCACCTGATCCAGAAAGGTTTCCCTGCCTTAAATTGGCATACCAGTCTATTCAAATTGGAGAAACCATGCCAGCCATCCTTAATGCTGCTAACGAAATAGCAGTAAATGCCTTTCTGGAAGGGATGATAAAATTTACAGAAGTCCCTTTAATCCTTCAGAGGGTGATGGAAGAACACGAAGTGAAACCGATTAAAACGATTGAAGACATTCTGAGAGCTGACCAATGGGCAAGGGAAAGGGCTAAGGCCATTATAGAAGGGAGAAAATTATGTTAACAACAATATTCTATACAATCATTGTCTTAGGGATTCTTGTCTTTGCCCATGAACTTGGCCATTTCTTACTTGCAAAGAGACTCGGGGTGGGTGTTCTAACATTCTCATTGGGATTCGGACCAAAACTTATAGGTAAAAAGATTGGAGAGACTCAATACCAGATATCAGCCTTCCCACTTGGAGGGTATGTAAAATTGATTGGAGAGAATCCCGAAGAAGAGGTCAGGGAAGAGGATTTAGGACGTTCCTTCTCAAATCAGCCCATATGGAAAAGGGCCCTTATAGTAAGTGCTGGTCCATTTTTCAACTTTTTTCTTGCCTCATTTCTTTTCTTTAGCGTAAACATTTTCGGTATCCCTTACTTTCCTCCAAAAGTGGGAGAAGTCAGCCCAGGGCTTCCAGCAGAAAAGGCAGGACTTAGAAATGGTGATCTCGTCCTCTCCATTGATGGAAAAAACATAAAAAAATGGGAAGACCTCCATAAGATTATTCGTAATAGTAAGGGGAAGGAGCTCCTTTTGAAGATAAAACGGGAGGAGGAACTGATAGAAATCAGGATTACCCCAGAACCATTTAAAGATAAAAATATATTTGGAGAAGAGGAAGATGTATATAGAATTGGTATTATAAATTCGAAGGAGATCCTGGTTGAAAAGGTCAATCCTGTGGTTGCCTTAGGCAAGGGGGTCGTTCAGACATGGCAGGGTATCGAAATGACCATCCTCGGAATAATAAAATTGATACAAAGGGTAATACCTGCAAAGACTATCGGTGGACCAATTCTGATTGCCAAGCTGGCAGGGGAACAGGCAAAAAGAGGTCTGGTCAGTTTTATTCTCTTTATGGCGATTCTTAGCATCAATCTCGGTGTAATAAATCTATTCCCCATACCTGTTCTTGATGGGGGGCATTTTCTTTTCCTTGGAATAGAGGCAATATTTAGAAAGCCCCTGAGCATCAAGAAAATGGAAGTTGCTCAACAGATTGGACTCGTCTTTATAATTCTTCTGATGCTTTTCGCATTTTATAACGACCTCATCCGGATCTTCTCTCCAGGAGGTTTAAACTTTTAGGATAATGTCCAAGCTCAAAGCACCAATAACAAAACAATTACCAATATCCAGATTCTATAGGCTAAGATTCAACATAAATGGCTTTTTATTTGGTTATTCGGCCATTGGGGATTGGGATTCATTAGGAATTCAGGATTTGGTATTTGGGACTTTCATATGATAATTTTAGGTATTGATACTTCAACATCCTGTGGAAGTGTTGGATTGTATGGTGATGGAAAGGTTGTTGCAGAATATTTACTCAATACCTCTGTAACTCATTCTGAAAGACTTCTCAAAGCGATTGACTTAATCCTGAAGGAAACAAACTTATCGATAAATGATTTGGATGGTTTTTCAATATCCCTGGGCCCTGGTTCATTTACAGGACTTAGGATTGGGCTAAGCACAGTGAAGGGCTTGGCATTTGCTTCAAAAAAACCCGTTGCGGGTTTATCTTCTCTCGATGTCCTTGCTTCTCAAATCTCTGCCACACCTTTCCTCATATGTCCGATTATCGATGCCCGAAAGAAAGAACTCTATACTGCTTTTTACCGCCATGAAGGAACAAATTCACCTAAACGTCTGACCTCCTATGAGGCTATATCCCCTGAATCTCTTATAAATAAAATAGGAGAAAAAACAATCTTTATAGGTGATGGAGTAAAGGCTTATGGGGAATATCTGTTGAATAGACTTAAATCATTGGCCATCTTTCCACCCTCATTTCTTCATATTCCCCATGCATCTGAGATAGCAAGATTGGGTGAGGAACTCCTTCTAAGAGGTGAAACCCTGGATATATCTACATTGACACCCATATATGTTCGACCTTCAGAGGCCGAGCTTAAATTCAAAATCCCTGAGAATGTAAGCTAAAATTTAAAAATGGACCACTTCTGATCTCCTCTCCCCAGGAAACTGTTTCGCAATAAGGTGTATGCCATTTTTGTCATTCCGAGCCTCCTTTTTCTTTCATCCCGAGCCTCCTTTTTCTGTCATCCCGAACCTCCTTTTTCTGTCATTCCGAGCGAAGCGAGGAATCTATAGAATGACATTACGACATAGTCTCAGACTTGGGATGTGGGGTGAAGAGGCATTCGAAGGGTTTAGAACCTTACCTTCCCAGTCATTTCAGGACTTTTTCAGAAATCTCTTAATTCTTAAATGACAAAAATATCTGGATGCTTGAAATGAGATAAAATTTTTTTTAAAATTAAATATTTAATTCATATCTATATTGAGCGATTATAGGTTGCCATTGAGAGGTAAAGCCGAACCAATCTTTACTAAATTGTCATTCCGAGCGAAGCGAGGAATCTGTAAAATTGCCCCGTCCCCCGCATAAGTGTGGGGTTCGCGCAAATACTTCGTCGGATTGCCACGCATCATTTGTGTGCTTGCAATGACTGATCCGCATTTGGCGGAAAGGCCTTTAGTAAAAAAATCGCTCAATTTAGATTATATTAAGTTGGGGGGGTAAATGCCAGATAGAGAAGAAGAACTGATAGAAAGATTGATGAGAGAGGATGAAGAATTTCTTAGAGCTAAGAAATCCCATGCTGAACTGGCAACGAAGCTTGAAGAGTTAGAGAAGAAACCTTTTCTTACTCCACAGGAAGAGTTGGAAATAAAGATACTTAAGAAGAGAAAGCTTGCTTTTAAAGACCAGATGGAAAGAATATTGATGAAATACCGCTAAGGTGGGAAATGGTGATTGTGATGGTGATTAGTATATAACTATCACAATCACCAACACCATCACTATAACGAAATTAGATTTTTTATGAAAAAAACAGGTTCTCAAATCATTGTTGAATGTCTTAAGAAAGAGGGAGTTGAGGTTCTTTTCAATTATCCTGGAGGAGCAGTTCTTCCCCTTTTCGATGAACTTCAGCATGCCCCATTTAAAAAGATATTGGTCCGACATGAACAGGCTGCTGTCCATGCAGCAGATGGATACGCCCGTGCAACTGGAAAGGTTGGGACTGTCCTTGTAACTTCTGGCCCTGGGGCGACAAATACAGTGACAGGCATAGCAACCGCTTATATGGATTCGGTCCCTGTGGTTATCCTTACTGGACAGATTCCCACCTCCCTGATCGGAAACGACGCCTTCCAGGAGGCCGATATCGTGGGCATTACCCGACCATGCACAAAGCATAATTACCTCGTAAAAGACATAAAAGACTTAAGCCGTATCATGAAGGAGGCATTTTACATAGCCCGGGCTGGAAGACCGGGGCCTGTTTTAATTGATCTTCCAAAAGATGTACTTGTTGATACGACCGAATTTAAATATCCTGAAAAGGTTTCTATTCGTGGATACAGGCCTACTTACGATGGGCATCCAGTTCAGATTCAAAGGGCTCTGCAGTTGATCCTTAAATCAAAGAGGCCAATCCTTTATGTGGGAGGGGGTATCATCTCCTCTAATGCTTCAAGAGAGCTCATCTTGCTCGCTGAAGGGCTTGGCATCCCTGTAACAATGACATTGATGGGATTGGGTGGTTTCCCTGGTGATCATCCCCTCTCACTCGGGATGTTGGGAATGCACGGAACCTATCATGCCAATATGGCGGTTCAGGAATCTGATCTCCTCATTGCCATTGGTGCACGTTTCGATGACAGGGTGACGGGAAAGATTGAATGTTTTGCCCCCCAGGCAAAGATTATCCATATTGATATCGATCCAACATCCATCAGTAAAAATGTGAGGGTTGATGTCCCTATTGTAGGAGACTGTAAACGTATATTGATAAAGATACTCTCTCTACTTGAAAAAGAGGAAACAGGATTCTTCAAACAGGGTCTCGAAAAATGGCATAATCAAATAGAAAACTGGAAGAACACCTATGATATGAAGTACAATCAAGAGGGTATTATCAAACCACAATTTGTGGTTCAGAAGATTTATGAATTGACAAAAGGCAATGCTATCATTACCACAGAGGTTGGACAGAACCAGATGTGGACGGCTCAATATTATAAATTTATAAAACCGAGAACACTTCTAACCTCAGGTGGATTGGGAACTATGGGCTATGGCTTCCCGGCGGCCATAGGGGCACAGATTGCCTTTCCTGATAAATTGGTCATCGATATTGCTGGTGATGGAAGTTTTCAGATGAATTCACAGGAATTGGCAACAGCAGTGCAATATCGTTTGCCTGTAAAGGTGGCAATCTTAAATAATGGATACCTCGGAATGATAAGGCAATGGCAAGAATTCTTTTTTGGAAAACGCTATGCCTCCTCTTCCCTTGAAGGTGTATCCCCTGACTTCGTTAAACTTGCAGAAGCCTATGGGGCTGTCGGTTTGAGGGCTACAAAGCCTGAAGAGGTTGTCCCTGTATTGAAAAAGGCATTTTCAATTCCCGAAACCGTGATTATCGATTTTGTTGTTGACCCTGAAGAGAATGTCTATCCCATGGTTCCAGCAGGAGAACCTCTAAATCAAATGAGGTTGGTATAGAATGGTGGAACATTATAGTGAATGGTGATTCGTTGTTGGAAAAATTTTTGAACAATCACGAATCGCGGACACGAATCACGTTTTTTAAAATATTATGCGTCACGTTATTACACTTTTAGTTGAAAATGAATTTGGGGTCCTGGCAAGGATTGCAGGTCTCTTTAGCGGCAGGGGTTTTAACATCGAAAGCCTCTCTGTGGCCGAAACCCTCGATCCCACCGTTTCAACTATGACCATAGTCACACGTGGTGACGACCAGATTATTGAACAGGTAACAAAACAGCTCAATAAATTGATCCCTGTAATAAAAGTTGTTGATCTGATCGAAAAGGATTTTGTAGAAAGGGAGATGATACTTGTAAAGGTTTCTGCTACTAATGAAACCAGGGAGGAAATCCTGAGAATAGTAGATATATTCAGGGGAAAGGTGATTGATGTTGGTTCAAAAACATATACTATTGAGGTAACGGGGGATGAAAAAAAGATCAATGCCATTCTTTCGCTACTTAAACCACTCGGCATCAAAGAGCTGGTAAGAACTGGCCGTGTGGCAATGGTCAGGGGAAGCAAGGTTTCAACAGAACTTACTTAACCTAAAAAGGAATAGAAATATTTGATAGAAGAAAATAAATGGCCAGTAGTTAAAGAGGGACTTCCTTTCTTAATCCCAATGGCATTTATCACGCTTTTATCATTGTGGATGGGATGGAAGATATTAACAATCTTTGGGATATTTATAACCCTCTTTATCGCCTTCTTCTTCAGAAATCCTAAGCGAAGGATTCCAATCTTCGAAAATGCCATCCTCTGTCCAGCGGATGGGAGAGTAATTTATATAGGAGAATGTGAAGAAAATCGTTTCCTTAAACAAAGGGCATTAAAAGTTAGCATTTTCATGTCGCCCCTGGATGTTCATCTTAATCGTTCTCCTGTTACGGGAAAGGTTATTAATACGAGTTACCAAAAAGGAAGATTCATGGTCGCAAGCAGAGAGAAATCATCATCTCTAAATGAGCAAAATGCTATTCTTTTGGAGGCAGAAGACCGATCGAAGATCCTCCTGGTTCAAATTGCGGGTTTTTTTGCGCGTAGAATCGTATGCCATGCCAGGGTAGGTAGTATCTTGAGAAAAGGAGAAATTTTTGGTATGATTCGTTTTGGGTCGAGAGTGGATATCTATATCCCTGTAGAAATAAAGCCAATCATCCGTATTGGAGAGCATGTCAGGGCAGGAGAATCCATTATTGGATACAGAGAATGAGAAAGAAAAAAGCAAAAATTAAACCTATAAGAATGAGAAGAGGGATTTATATCCTTCCAAATCTCTTTACCACGGGGAATCTCTTCTGTGGATTTTGGGCTATCATATCTGTCTTCCAAGAAAAATTTTTTTATGCTTCTGTTGCCATACTTCTGGCATCGGTCTTTGATGTCCTGGACGGGAAAATAGCACGTCTTTCAGGATCTACCTCCAAATTTGGAGTCCAATTTGATTCATTGTCAGATCTTGTCTCATTTGGAGTCGCACCAGCAATCCTTGCTTTCAGTTGGGCTCTAAGGCCATATGGGAAATTTGGCTGGCTCGCAGCATTTCTTTTTGTTGCCTGTGGAGCACTCAGACTGGCGAGGTTCAATGTCCAGAGTTCATCCGGGGAGGTAAAATACTTTAAAGGTCTCCCGATCCCTGCGGCCGCATTGATGATTGCCCTTACAATCCTTCTTTACTTGAGATTGATTGAAACAGGATTGGTAAAGGATATTGTCATTCTGGTGATGATTTATATATTAGCATTTCTGATGGTATCGAACATCCGCTATTTCAGTTTTAAAGAACTCGATCTGGCACGAAGAAAACCATTTAATCTATTCATTTTCATTATTCTCTCAATAATTGTGATCATAATGGAGCCTGTGATTGTGCTCTTTGCATTTACTCTCTTATATGTCTTTTCAGGCCCTGTGAATCTCATTATTGACTGGCGTAAAAAGAGGGCCATGAAAAAGATGGTTATTCCCGAGGAATATATGATACTTCATGACTGATATGCTTTTTACTTGCAAACCTTATGATTTTTTTATAAAATAACGAATAAATTAAATTCCCCGGTAGCTCAACCGGTAGTAGCGGGTGGCTGTTAACCACTAGGTTGCAGGTTCGAGTCCTGCCCGGGGAGCCAGCAAACAAAAGGCCCGTGCCAAAGGCATGGGCCTTTTTGTTTGCTAAGATTTCCCTTTGCAGGACGAGAAGCGAGGATTCCGCCGACCAGGTGGGAGGAAAAGCCACACGAATGTGCTGCGTCAGGAATCCGAAGGGGAGGTTACGCAGGGAGAAACAGAATGTTTCGACCGTAGTGACCAAGTCCTGCCCGGAGAGCCAGATTGAAGGCTCACACAAACCGTGTGAGTTTTGAATAGAAAGGGCTATTTCAGGGACTTCGTAAAGACTGACCTTTACCCTGTCCTTGTAAATAGCCATTTCTTTTAAGAGGAGTTGTAAAAATTGATGCTGTTCTTTTGGTTGAAGACTCGGAAAGAACTCTCTGAACCCCTGATAAGTCCGCTGAACAGTATCAATGTCAATGAGTTTTGCTTCTTCTCTTCTGATGTAGATGTTTAATTCCTCAATCTGTCTCTCAAGGGCTTTCTTCTCATTCTCTGACTGCCTTAATTCTCTCTCAATGGATTCTATCTCAAGGCTTCCTGTTTTGATTGCCTTAACAAGTCTTTGGATTCCTTTCTCTTTTTCTCTTTTTGCTTTCTCTAAAAAGGCTTCCCTTTCTCTTAAGGGCTTTAATTCCTCTTTGGCAATGAGATTGGCATTTTGTAGAGTGGCTTCAAGCTGACCACTGTCCTGACTTAATTCTTTTATCTTTTCAATAACTGCATTCTCAATCTCTCTGGCACTTAACGGTTTGGATGGACAGGCTTCTTTATCTTTGTGCATTACCTTTGTGCATTTGTAATAGAAATACTTCTGACCATTTTTGATAGAATAATGGGAACTCATTAAAGAACCACACTCACCACACCTGACCAATCCCTGAAGGAGAAAATTATATTTATTCTGGCAGGGGGATGTAAAAGTCTTTTTATTTTCTCCTAAAATCTCCTGAATCTTATCAAATACCTCCCTCTCTATAATCGGCGGATGCTGACCCTGATAGGTATTACCTTTATGTTTTGCAAGACCAATATAGATGGGATTGGTTAAGATATGTCTGGTGCTTGTAATAATAAACTCTCCACCACCAATTATCTTTCCTGATTTTGTAATATACGATTTTGTTCTGTAACCCAGAGAATTTATCTTTTTAATCACTCTGGCAAGGGATTTTTCTTTAAGGTAGGTTTCAAAGATAAGTTTTACAATTTTTGCTTCTTCAGGATCGATCTTTAACTTCTTTTCTTCCGGAGAATAGTCATAACCTAAAGGAACTAAGCCACCGTTCCATAACCCTTTCTTTGCCCTTGCTAACATCTTATCTCTTGTTCTCTCAGCAGTCATCTCCCTTTCAAATTGAGCAAAATCAAGCATTATATTTCTCATTAGCCGACCAGCAGCAGAAGAAGTATAAAAATTTTGAGTGGTGGCGATAAAGGTTACATTGTATTTTTCAAAAAGCTCTATAAGAAAATAAAAATCCTTTTGATTTCTGGTAAGCCTATCAATTTTATAAACAAGAATAGCATTAATCTTTTTTCTTCTAATATCATTTAATAATCTCTGGAGTTCTGGACGATTCAAATCAACGGCTGAATATCCAGCATCTTCATAAACATCATACAATTTCCACCCATCATATTTATGAGCCTGAATATAAGCCATCAAACTCTCTTTCTGGGTCTCAAGAGAGTTGTAATCTTTTTCTACCTGATTATCGGTGGAAAATCTTGTGTAGATAGCACAACGCATTAAATTACCTATCTACTATGACTATGTATTCGTTCCACATTGTTTTTTCTAATTTTCCAGGCTCATTGGTAGGGCTATTTTTTAAAGGCATGGTCTTGTTTGGAATGTCCCTTATTATGGTTTCTTTATGAACAAAACCAAAGTGTTCAAACATTTCTATAAGTATCTGGTCAGTAGGAATGGTTATGCCTTTTACTGTCCTATTGCCTAAAACAAAGCATATTCTACTTTTAACTTTCATTATTCTGTTTAGCTCTTCCACACAAGAGACCATATCATTATAGAAACTTAGAACTTCTGAGGCACGTTTTTTATCTTTCTTCTCAATCTTTCTCAAAATATTCCCAAGTGTTTTAGAAATATGGGTTCCATCTGTGTTAATCGGCGGTTTCCCTCCTAAAGAGTTTTTATCAATGTTTCTACAAATCTTCTCCTCAAAATCCAACCATTGAAGTGAAAGCCGTGAAAACTGGCCATAGGCTACGGTAGTTTTAGAATCTCCATAGGGTGGAGAGGTTATAATTAGGTCAATAGTCTCATCTGGGATGCTTGTTTTAAACCTCGTATCTTCATCCAAAATATGCACAGGGATATTTAAGTAATCCTTAGAAGATAACTCTTGATAAAAATCTTGTGCACCTTTGAAATTTCTTTCTGCCTTTTCTAAGAAGGTAACAAGAACATTGGGGCTGTAATTTTTCAATTTTTCCTCAGGGATTCTAAATAGTTTAAATTCCCCATTTCTAACATTGGAACAATCCCTTACGGTTTCTGAAAAGGCAACTTTGTAAAAATCTTGAATGTCCTCGTCTTTTATATTTAATATTTCATACTTTATAACGGATAAGGCTTCAACAACTTTTGGTCTAAACCAAAAGTTTATATTAAAGAAATTAGGGATGTTGACTCTTTTAGTAAATTCATCTTTATTATTGAAAACCTCTATAAGTTTTTTTATAAACCTTCTATGAAATTTTCCAAGGGCCTCAATATCAATAGGATTGGTTTTAGCTTTTGCAATTAATATAGCTAAAGGATTTATATCTATTCCCCAACTTTCTAACCCTCTTCGTTTTGCTTCTAATAATACAGTTCCTGAGCCACAGAAAGGGTCTAATACCTTACAGTTATTAGGGTTTAAAGAAAGAAACATATCAATAAGTCTCCCTGCAACCTGAGGAATCATCATGGCGGGATATCGATGGAAGCAATGGGTTAATTGTTTAGTATTGGCTGTTCTATAATCCCAACTTTCATCTCTATACCTATTCATCTTTCTTCCCCCATTATATCTTTGGGCAAATCTGAAAGCTTTCTTATCCAATTTTTATGTTTTAAGTAGCCTTGTTCTTTCAATTCATCCCTTATATAAACAATCATTCCAAGGGTATCTATCTCATTTGCTTTATCTTCAGGCAGATTCTCATCAATAGTTAATAAGAAGACTCTCCAACTCGGTTTTCTTTCAGGGATTGCTTGTTTCCATCTTTCCCTTAAGGTTCGTTTACAAGAGAGAAAGAAAGCTTGGTCAGGGCGATTCATTGCTATATTCTGATCTGGAATCACTAAATCAACTCTTTTTAAAATCTTTCGAGCTTTCCCATAAGGTCTTTCGCAAGATACACCTATCGCTTTTAACAAATGCTCTATTATTTGTTCAAAACTTTTTCCCCCTCTTGCTTTTCGTGTTTGTGATGATTCAAACTCCATCCGCTGAATCACAGGATAAAAATATCTGCATACTTCTTTAGCAAAATCTTTAGGGTTTGAGAATTGACTATTAAGCTTGTTTAAAAGTGATTCATTTTCTGAAATCCATTTTTCAATTATTGATAGAAAAAGATCTTCTTCGTATTTTAGATAGATATTAAATGCCTTCTGTTCAAATTCTATAATACACTCTGAGAAATGATTCTTAATATAATCAGGTTGAAATTTTTCTGGAAATTCCTCTTGAATAGATTTATAGGCTTGTTTCAAAATTTTTTGAAGCGTTGGCATTTTCCTTTTGACTTCATAAATGATCTTTTCTTCTTTAGTGGTAATCTTCTTACGATAATCAAACTCTTCAGAATTTCCGGGATTATTGGAATATCCTTTTTCAAAAGAACTCATGAAAAACTTCCACAAAATCTTTTTAATCTTAGCAAATTGGGCACTTGAAAATTTTCTTTTTTTGTTCATAAGAGACCCCTTTCCTTCAAGCTTACGAAGTCTGTATCCGCAACAATAATGTGATCTAATACATCGATTCCTATTATTTCTCCTACTTCTTTAAGCCTTTTGGTAAGCTGTATGTCATCTTGAGAAGGTGTGGGGTCACCGGAGGGATGGTTATGGACAAATACACATGAAGCCGCACTTGCAGAGATAGCCTCTTTAAATACTTCTCTCGGATGGACAATATTGGAATCAAGAGACCCTTTAGAAACCTCGGCAACATTAATCAACTGATTCCTTGTGGAGAGTAAGAGCAGCAAAAAATATTCTTTCTTTTTCCCTTTCAGTTTATTTTTAACAAGGTTTACACTATCTTCAGGTATTTTTATCGGCCTTCGGTCATACAGTTCATAATATCTATTCTCATCTTTTCTTCTACCTAACTCAAAGGCGGCTTTAATTTGTGTAGCCTTTGCTAAACCTACACCTTTTATTTTAGAGAGTTCTTCGATAGAAGCCGAAGCTAAATTTTTTAAATTCCCAAACTCACTTAAAATCCTCTGAGCAGTTATCATTACCGATTCTCCAGAAACCCCTCTTCCTAAGATCAAAGTTAAAATTTCTTGCAATGATAATGCCTCAGGGCCATGCTGTAAAAACCTTTCTCTTGGTCGTTCCGATAAAGGTAAATCATGAATTGTAAAAGTCTTGTTCTTTCGTCCTTTTTCTAACTTCCTCTCTTTTGAAGACATAGATATTTATTCCTTTATATCAAAATTCCTTTGTTTCTCTATCCAAATATTTATATCATCTTTCTTAAAACGCCATTGATTAGCAATCTTAAGGGCTGGAAT
>JBBITW010000057.1:0-18183 GCA_037440525.1 Deltaproteobacteria bacterium | reverse complement strand
CAATATGGTGAACAAATGGAAAAGACTCATTACTCTGCCCCTTCTGTGAGGAAGGCCTTTATGATCATACACTCGATTGCGGGCTCCCAAAAGGGACTTGGGGTGAGTGAGCTCGCAAAGAGATTAAAGATGGGTAAAAGCACAGTCCATGGGATTACATCTGCCCTCGAAGATTTAGGGGTCTTGGTAAGGGACCCAATTCACAAAAAATATAGTGTTGGCTATACATTGCTTGAACTTGGAAGAAGGGCCTATAGCAGAATTGAGTTGAGGGATATTGCACGTTCCCCAATGGAGAGATTGGTAGATAGTGTGGAAGAGACTGTCTTCCTCGGTGTGGTGAATGGGGATCACATCACAATTCTTGATGTTGTGGAATCTCCACATGAGATGAAGATTACATCTCCTCCAGGGACAAGGATTCCACTCCTGGCAGGTGCGGCAGGGAAGGTCTTCCTTTCTCAACTTGACCAGAGGAAGGTTAAAGAGATTCTTCGGAAGACGCAATTGATCAAGTATACTCCAAATTCCATAACTGATCCTAAAATATATCTCGAAGAGGTAGAGGAGGCTAAAAGGAATGGCTATGCTATAGACGATGAGGAATATCTTCTTGGCGTGAGGGCTGTGGCCTCTCCTATTCAGGGCATATCAGGCGCACCAGCTGCGATCTGGGTTGTGGGTTTTACATCCCGTCTAAATGATGAAAAGATGAAGATGGTAGTTGAAAAGATATGTGAAACTTCCGCTGAGATCAATAAATCTTTGAAAAGATAGAATAACCTTATATCTCCCTCCCCCCAAGAGGCTGTGTCGTAATGTCATTCTATAGATTCCTCGCTTCGCTCGGAATGACAAACATGGCATACATCTCATTGCGACAAAGCCCCCAAATTCAGAGGGAGGGAGAATATCAACTTATGGCTCTGGTGAGTGGAATCTTTCCAGATGTCTATTATTTGGTATAATCATAGAATCCTTTTCCTGATTTTCTCCCGTAGTAGCCAGCCGAAACCATGTTGACAAGGAGTGGGCAGGGAACGTATTTGTCTCCTCCACGACGTCTATTAAGGTCCTCGGTGATATGAAGGAGTGTATCTAACCCGATGAAGTCACTCAGTTCAAGAGGGCCCATTGGCCAGTTAAATCCTGATTTAAATGCCATATCAATGTCCTCTTTCGTTGCAACACCTTCATAGAGACAGTAGTAGACTTCATTTAGGAGGGCAATCATTGTTCGGTTTGTAAGAAAACCGGGGCAATCTACTTTAATCTCACACACATCCTTATCAATCCTTTTACAGAATTCTTTTGCTGCCTGAGCTGTTTCATCACTTGTCTGAATAGCCCTGACAAGTTCAACCAGACGCATCACAGTCGGGGGTTGATGAAAATGGATTATTATAAACTTATCAGGACGTCCACATGCAGCAGCAAATGGGGTTGCAGGGAGTGCAGAAGTATTGGAAGCAAGTATGGTATGGGGAGGCATTGTTTTCCCCAGTTTTATAAAGACATCTTTTTTAACATCAAAATTTTCATATACTGCCTCGATAGCAAGATCTGCGTCCTTCACATCTTCGAGTTTGTCAACGGGTTTAAGCCTTCCCATAATTGTTGCCTTCTCTTCTTTTGAGAGTTTCCCCTTTTCTACCCTCTTTTCCAGACTCTTATCAATCATGTTTAGCCCTTTTTTAGAGGCCTCTTCAGAGATGTCATACACATAGGTCTCAAAGCCTGATTGTGCACATACCTGTGCTATGCCATGTCCCATTATACCCATTCCTACAATTAATACCTTGTTGATCCTCATATCCCTACCTCCTTTTGAGATTTTTAATTTTTGTCTATTTTTTCTTCTTCACATCTTTGATCAATAAGAATACCTTTAAAAAGTATGGCGATGATCATCCCTGCCAGCTCTTCAATTGTCAAAGGGCCGTTTTCCCGGAACCACCTGTAGACCCAGTTGATCGTTGCAAATATGGTGAAGTTGATGGTCGGGAGATGGTCGATTCTTAGTCTTTTAGCTTCCTTAAGCAATCTTAGTTGATCAAGATAGGTATCGTATATCTTTCTCTGTTGTTTGTATGCCTCTTGCCTCAATCTCGGGGGAAGCTGATACTGTTCTTCAATATAGACCTTTACCTCTTTCTTCTTCTCCTTCAGGACAAGGATCTGCCGGAAGACCATCTGCTTTAGTCTTTCTTCTGGATCCGAAAATTCCACAATTGTATCGTTCAATATTTTTAGAAGGTGATTTCCTATGAGTGTGATTATTTCATATAGCAATTCTTCCTTGTTCTTGAAATAGTGATATAGTGTTGAACTGCTTATCCCTGCAGAACGGCCAATATCTCGAATCGAAGATCTGGCAAAACCTTCTCTATAAAAGAGGTCTGTTGCCTTTTTTATCAAAATCTCCCTCATCAAATTGGATTTCATCTCATTTATTCCTCCAGATTTTCCCTTTTTTAAAGGGTTTTAATCCTTTTTTCATCATCACCTCCTCTCAAATTTTGGCTTCCTCTTTTCCAAAAAGGCCTTTAAACCCTCTCTGCTATCCTCGCTCGAAAAGCAGATTCCCAGGCTTAAGCTTTCGATCAATTGGGCTGCATCTGGTGGCAGATTATATCCCATATATAATGCCTTTAATAAATACTTGATTGCCAGAGGCCCTTTCTCTATAATGGTCTGGGCAATCTTTTCACACTCCAAAATTAGTGAATCGTGCGGAACAATCTGGTTGATAAGTCCTATGCGATAGGCCTCAGCCGCATCGATCACCTTACCTGTAAGGAGCATCTCGGCTGCCCTGCTTATTCCAACAAGCCTTGCAAGCCTTTGAATACCTCCGGCTCCAGGGATAATCCCTAAGTTGACCTCTAACTGTCCCATCCTTGCCCTCTCAGAGGCAATCCTTAATGTTGAGGCCATGGCGATCTCCAATCCCAATCCAAAGGCATATCCGTTGATTGCTGAAATACTCGGGATTGAAAGTTGCTCAATCCTCGAAAGAAGTTTCTGCCGGGACTGTGAATGTTTGACACCACTAAGTGGAGTTCTCTCACTAAGTTCCCTTATATCAGAACCAGATATGAAAGACCTTTCTCCTGCTCCTGTAAGGATTAGGACCCTTAGAGATTCATCCTTTTCCAATTTATTGAGATGTTGTTCGAATTGCTCTACCATTTCGAAATTCATTGCATTATGGGCTTCAGGTCGATTAAAGGTGATTTGGCCGATTAAGCCCCTTTTTTCGAAGATAACGAGTTGATCTACCATCCTATGGCTCCTTTTTTTGAGAGTAGTCATAGAAGCCTTTTCCATAGTCCTTTCCAAAACGTCCTGCCCTTGCGAGGTTTTTTACCCAGACAGGCATTCTAAAACGCGATCCCAGTTCTTTTTCCATATATTCTGTAACATGGACAAGTAGGCCAACAGCATTTAAATAATCAAAGAGTTCAAATGGTCCCATTGGATGACCGAGGCCGAGTCTTGCACCTGTATCCACATCTTCAATCGTCCCCACTCCCTCCTCAACGATCCTTGCTGCCTCGCAGGCAAGGGCATTTAGCATACGATTTACGATGAAAGCAGGAGAGTCCTTGGATAAAATGGGAACCTTTCCCAATAACAGGGCAAGTTGCTTAACATTGGCAATTGTTTCCTCAGATGTCTCTGCGCCTCGAATAACCTCTACAAGCTTCATCACTGTTACGGGGTTGAAGAAATGCATACCTGCACAGCGATCGGGTCTTCTTGTGGCAGAAGAAATCTCTGTTACAGATAGAGACGAAGTATTCGTAAGAAGTAGGGTATGAGAAGGCAAGTTCATCATATCAAGATTTCTAAATAAATCCTTCTTTATATTTATATCCTCGAATACAGCCTCTATGATCACATCTGCGTCCTGAGCTTTTGAGATGTCATCTGTCAAATTGATCCTCCTGAGGATCTCCATTTTTATTTCGTCAGATATTTTTCCCTTTTCCACCAGACGGGAAAGATTCTTTTCTATATTTTTAATGGCTCGATCCCTTGCCCCCTGGTCTATTTCAATGCCCAAGGGAGAGAAACCCTGCTGGGCAAAGGTTTGAAGGATGCTCGAGCCAACCTTCCCTATTCCTATGATTACAATTTTTGAATGGTTCGATAACATTCCTTCCTCCAAGTTAAAAATAAGATTTTAATAAAAAATCGATCGATTGAAAGAAAATTTAACAAGATTTGAAATAAAAGTCAAGAAAAAATTCTTGACAAATTAATCTAAATGTTATATAAATTATTCAATCGTTCGATAAATAAATTTAAATAACTATTTGTAATTACATATATATTTACAAAATTTTTACAATTTGAAATTGGGGGTTAACCTTATGTTTGAGATGTTTAACGAATGGATTGAAAGTAGGCATGAATATGCTCGTCATTGGAAAAAGAAAAACCCTGAAGGAAGGGTAATAGGTTATTTTTGCACCTATGTTCCTGAGGAGATTCTATATGCGGCAAACATTCTTCCTTTGCGTATTCTCGGAAGTCATGAACCACAGAATTTAACAGAGCCTCATATATTTGGTATGTATTGCCCATTCTGCAGGGACTGTCTCGCTCAGGGTTTGGCAGGTAAGTATGATTATCTCGATGGAATCATGATTGCTCAATCATGCCTTCACATAAGGCAGGCTTACGGAAGCTGGGCAATTCATATTCCTGTGGATTACCAATATTATCTCCCCATGCCAAATAATACTCAGACGCCTCTTGCCATTAAATTTTTGAGAGAGGAATATATTGAATTTATAAAATCTCTCGAAAGATGGCTTAGAAGAGATATTCGAAATGAAGACCTTGAAAGAGGGATCAATATCATGAATCAAAACCGAAGATTGTTGCGAAATATATATGAAGCGAGGAAAGAGGATCCACCCCTGATCACAGGTCTTGAGGCTATGGAGATTGTGGTATCAGGCCAGATCATTGATAAAAGGGAGCACAGTAGAATCCTTGAAGAGGTAATTAAGGGTCTTCCAGAGAGGAAATCTGATCGTAACCAGGGGAAGAGATTGATGATCCTCGGGAGCGAGAACGATGACAGGATTTTTGTAAAGATGGTTGAATCCGTAGGTGCAACCATAGTGATCGATGATCACTGCACAGGGAGCAGATATTTCTGGAAGGAGGTTGAACCTGATGGAGACCTCCTAAACTCTATTGCCAAAAGATATATTGAAAGACCTGCCTGCCCGAGCAAGGATTGGCCCGAACGAAGAAGGCTTGCTCATGTGCTTCAACTGGCAAAGGATTGGAATGTAAATGGAGCTATAATCATTCAACAGAAGTTTTGTGATCCCCATGAAATGGATATACCTGCACAGAAAAGGTATCTCAATGAAAATGGTATCCCAACGCTTATCCTCGAGCTTGATGTGACAGTTCCTGTTGGCCAGTTCAGAATCAGGGTTGAGGCCTTTCTGGAGATGCTGGGGCAGGAAGATCTATTTTAATTTATAATTCAACGCGGAGGACGGAAATTGTGGAAAGGTATAAAACAGAACCCTTAAAATGCTGGAAGAAGGCAAAGGAGCTTAGAGAAAGCTATTACAGAAATTATGCAAATGCCCACGAGAAGGGAGGTATTAGATGGGCAGGAAGCGGATGGTCATTTGATTCTGTGCCAATGGGTCTGGGAGAGGATGTCTATTCCCTAACGAGCGAACCATATGGGGCTGCGGTAGCCAGTGATCCCAAATTTTCCCTTGAATGTCTGGAGGCATCTGAGAAGGCAGGTTTCGCACGTGACCTTTGTGCCTATATGAGAAACTACTGGGGTTCTATTATTCTAAATAAATATGCCTTTGGAGGTCAGTTCCCAAAACCTGACTTTTTATGGACAGCCCATATCTGCTGTAGCCATTCAAAGTGGTATCAGGTTGTTAGCGAACTGGAAGGTGGGATTCCACTGAGAAGTGTTGATGTCTCTGTTGGGCCTTCTCCTCCTTTTGGAGAGATTACCGAGAACAAGATTGATTACATAGCAGGGCAACTCCTGGAGGGGATTGAATGGATGAAGAAGATAACCGGTAGAGAGTTTAATGATGAAAGATTTATTGACGCAACAATGAATCACTTCCGTTCAACTTCAAGATGGGGTGAAATTAGCCTTTTAAATCAAGCAATCCCTGCTCCCCTGGATGAAAAATCGATGTATTCACTCTATGTATTAACCATGCTCGGTGGCTCGACAAAGGATGTTGCTGATTTTTATGATGAGCTAAAAGAGGAGGTGGAGGACAGGGTTAAAAGAGGGATTGCAGCCCTTTCTCGCGAGAGGTGTCGGCTCATGTCAGATAGTCAGCCTCCGTGGGCATTTCTCAAGATATTTCGTTACTTAGAGGGTTTTGGCTGTGTTTCAATAGGTTCTATCTATACCTTTGGTTTAACAGGGATTCTAATTTTTGATGCTGAGAGCCAGACTTTCAGGGCAAGACCTATCCCCAAAAGGCCTTCAACCCGTGAGGAGGCATGTCGTGCCCTCGCAGAATGGCAACTTTATATTCCACTATACCAGCAATTTTATAATCCTGATTTCAAAAGTCGCTTGATGGTGGCTCTTGCAAAACAATGGAAGGTAGACGGTGTTGTCCTACACCTTAATCGAGGATGTGAGGGAACAGGTTTGGGAATCATGGAGAACAGGCTTGCCCTTCAGAAGGCAGGCTTTCCTGTGATGACATACGAAGGTAATATGGGCGATGAAAGGGAATTCGACGAACCGAGGGCTATGGCACGTTTCGATGCATTTATGGAACTTTTAGGGCTTAAAAGATTGGATTGAGATACTTCCTTATCATTGAAAGATGTTTAAAAGGGCAGAATAAATCTACCTTAATGAAAGAGATGGCTAATTTATGACTGATGAAGTTTTATTTACAGTGCATGATGGGATTGCAACAGTTAAACTGAATAGACCCCAATCTTTGAACTCTTTAAGCATATCATTGATGGTAGCCCTTAGAGAGACAATTAACAAACTGGAGATGGATGACTCCGTGAATTTGATCATACTAACAGGAGCAGGTGAGAAGGCCTTCTGCGCCGGGATAGATATTAAAGAAAGAGAAAAGATGACAGAGGAAGAGGTTCTTCGCTCTCGAGGCCTCCATGTCTTTCCCCTCTTTAAGAGCTTTGAGGAGATGACGAAACCAATCATTGCCGCTATAAATGGAGTTGCACTGGGAGGGGGCGCGGAACTTGCGCTTGCTTGTGATATACGTATAGCTTCGGAGAATGCCTCTTTTGGATTGATTGAGATAAGATGGGGTATTATTCCACCAGGCGGTTCATGCCAGCGATTACCAAGACTCATAGGATACGGAAAGGCAAAGGAACTTATACTCACAGGTCGTATAATTGATGCGAGAGAGGCTGAAAGGATAGGGATTTATAATCGTGTTGTTCCATATGAAAAATTGTTGGAGGAAACGAAGAGACTTGCCCAGGAGATCAACCAGAATTCACCTGTAGCTGTTCGTCAGGCAAAGAGGGCAATGGATATCGGAGCAAATCTCCATATGGCCTTTGCCTTTGATCGTGAAGCTTCAAAGGAATGTTATTTCCTGAAAAAGGATGGGCCAGGGGGATTAAAGGGTAAGAAATAGAGAAGGTTTGAGGTGAGAAGAGAGAAAAGATCGAGAAAGGGAATTGTGGTTTCTTCGGATGAAGCAATTTCCCATATTAAGTCTGGGGATAGGATTATGATGGGCACTATGTGCTCTGAGCCACAGACACTTGTAGAGGCCCTCATCAGGCGGTCGAAGGAGCTTAAGGATGTTACACTCTATACAATGTTTCCACTTGGTGATTGTTATTATGCATCAGAAGAGATGATAGGACATTTAAAAATAAAGATCTTTTCTGCTGGAAGGCTAAGATTGGATGAAAAGAAGGGAAATATCGAATATATCCCCTGCCATTTCAGTCAGGTTCCATATCTGATCAGGAAAAAAATACTGCCGATAGATGTTATTCTCATTCAACTATCACCACCTGATAAGGATGGATTCTGCACCCTCGGTATATCAGTTGAATACCTGAGAGAAGGTTTAGAGGTTTCAAGGCTGGCAATTGGAGAAATCAATGAACAGATGCCACGGACTTATGGAGATACACTGGTTCATATCTCAGAGCTGGATTTTTTGGTTCAGACCTCAAGGCCCCTGATCTCATATCCAAAGGAGACAATAGGCCCTGTTGAGAGAGAGATTTCGCGATGGGCTTCTGATCTCATTCCTGATGGAAGCGTTATTCAATATGGTCCTGGTTCTGTTCAGGCCTCGATCCTATCCTCTCTGAGAGAGAAAAAGGACTTAGGGATTCATAGCGGTTTGATAACCGATTGGGTTGTTGATCTTATTGAGGAAGGGGTGGTAACAGGGGCGAAAAAGACCATCAACAGGGGAAAGATCATAGTGACATCAATGATAGGAACAAAAAGACTTTATGATTTCGTTCACCAAAACCCGGATGTTGAACTTTATCCCTGCTCCTATACACATTCAGTCAAGATAATGAGTCGAATAAAGAATTTCATTTCAATCAATTCAGCCCTATCTTTGGATCTTTATGGACAGGTAAATTCAGAGACCGTGGGGTCTCGGCTTGTAAGCGGTATAGGCGGGCAGAATGATTTTATAAGAGGTGCTATTGCATCTGAAGGCGGTGTTGTGATTCTTGCACTCTCCTCTACTGCTAAGGGAGAAGAGGTCTCGAGGATTGTTCCCTGTTTTGATAAGGAGAACATTGTTACCATTCCTCGATCAGATATTCATTTCGTTGTTACAGAGTATGGTATTGCTGACCTGAGGGGAAAGACAGTTTCCGAAAGGGCCATTTCGATTGCCTCGATAGCACATCCAAAATATAGAGAGGAATTGATAAGTGAGGCAAGGAAGATTAAGTATTAGGAGGGAGATATGGAGCTAAGAAATTTAATCTATGAAGAGAGAGAAGGTATTGGGATCATTACCATCAACAGGCCTGATAAATTGAATGCCCTCAATAGAGAGTTACTGCGTGAATTGAGGGAGCTTCTCGAGGAGATAAGGAGGGATGAAAAGATTCAGGTGGTAATCCTCACAGGTTCAGGGCAGAAGGCATTTGCTGCAGGGGCTGATATATCTGAGATAGCCGAGCTTGGTCTCAACACGGGCCTTGCTTTTTCAAAGGAGGCTCAATCTGTCACGAATGCGATTGAAGAACTCGGGAAACCTGTTATCGGTGGAATCAATGGCCTTGCCCTCGGAGGAGGCTTTGAACTTGCCCTCGCATGTCACCTGAGGATATTTTCAGAAAGTGCGAAGGTTGGTCTTCCTGAGGTCGGTCTTGGTGCCATCCCAGGGATGGGAGGGACACAGAGATTACCGAGGGTTATCGGGAAGAGCAGGGCTTTATGGTATATCCTCACAGGAGAGATGATAGACGCAGAGACAGCAAGACAGATGGGTCTTGCAAACAGAGTTGTTCCGTCAGATAAGTTGATGGATTCGTGCATGGAGTTGGCACAAACGATTCTTAAAAAGGGACCCCTGGCTGTTGGTTTAGCCCTTCAAGCAGTGAATTCAGCTCTTGAGATTGGACAGAACCAAGGGCTTGTCCTCGAGGGAGCGTTGATGACACTCGCATGTGCAAGTGAGGATAAAAATGAAGGGATAAAGGCATTCCTGGAAAAGAGAAAGCCTGTATTTAAGGGTCGTTAATCCTTTGGGATAAATCTTAGAAGGAGAAGATTTTATGGAGGTAGGGATTGTTGGTTATGGGGTCTATATACCAAGGTTTAGAATAAAGAGGGAGGAGATATCAAAGGTCTGGGGAGGAAGGTCAAAAGGGGAGAACAGTGTTTCCAATATTGATGAAGATGTAATAACAATGGGAACTGAGGCTGCAATGAATGCACTGGAAGATTCAGGATTAGACCCATCTAAGATAGGTGGTCTCTATTTTGGTACGAATTCTTCACCTCGAATCAATCACAGCCTTCTGGGAATCGTTTCAGAAACATTGAATCTTTCAAGAGATATTGATCTTGTCGAATTTAACTCCTCTCCAAGGGCAGTTGTTTCAGCCCTAAGAGCATGTAGAGATGCTATCCTCTCGGGTAGAATCAGATTTGGGATCGTTTTGGGTTCAGACTGCCTTTTTTCTTTGCCTGGTAGCCCCCTCGAACTCCACTCCGGATCAGGTGGTTCAGCAGTTGTCTTAGGTTCAGAGAATATCATTGCAGAGATCGAAGAGATTTATTCCTATTCATCCCATATCATGGACCGATGGACATTGCCAAAGACCTCTTCACTAAGTGAGTATGAGCCAAGATTTACTTTAAGGTATGGATATTACGATAA
Source organism: Deltaproteobacteria bacterium (assembly GCA_037440525.1). Lineage (GTDB taxonomy): Bacteria > Desulfobacterota > BSN033 > BSN033 > UBA1163 > JBBITW01. The sequence goes on along the minus strand of JBBITW010000057.1, from coordinate 7,783 downwards.
TATCATTAAGGCTTCAGAAGGTCTTATGAAGAGGCTCGGAAGAGGTCTTATTGACTACCAGTATGTTGTTATTCAGCAACAGGAAGAATCAATGTACAGGACTCTGGTAAGGTCAATGAAATTTGATAATGTGCAATTAGAGGCAGGTTCATACTTTTCCGAGGTGGGTGATATCGGGAATGCATCTACGCTGTTTGGACTTTCAAAGGTCTTGGATCGGGCAAAAAGGGAAGATCGAATCTTATTGCTCTCATACGGCGCTGGTATAGGCGATGCCATAAGTTTCAGAGTTAAGGATGGAATTGAGAATGTAAGGTGTAAAAGTAGAACTGCTGAAACATACCTTAAATCAAAGCAGTATCTGGATTACATTGGATTTTTGAAACTTCAAAAATCTTTTAAATCCGAAGAAGAGACACCGAGGCTCGGTCTTTCTCCAATGTCACCTGCCATATGGAGGGATGGTCCTTTTGTCTGGGGCCTTCGAGGGGCAAAATGTATGGAATGTGGTTATGTCAATTATCCTCCATCGATTAGAAGAATCTGTATCAGATGTGGAAATACGGGATTCGAACCTGTGAGCCTATCAAGGAGAGGAAGAATCCATGCTTACTGCGTGAGTGTTTACCAACCCATTGGTTTGCAGGGTCCAACACCGATCATCATAGCGGATATGGATGATGGAACCCGATTCAGGGCAATGGGAACGGAGATGCGAATTGGTGAAGTGAAGATAGAGATGCCAGTTGAACTTGTCTTAAGAAGGTTGATTGACCAAAATGGTGTTGGGATTTACGGAAATCTCTTTAGGCCACCGAGAGAGAAGGTGGAAGTCTAAAAAGGAGAAGTTTCATATGGGGTGGAACAAGGTAGCTGTAATAGGTGTTGGAATGATAAGGTTTGGGGAGCTTTTTGAAAAGAGCTGGGAGGAGATGATTGAGGAGGCATATCTCAATTGCCTAAAAAGCGTTGATAAAGGGATTGAGCCGCGGGAGATACAGGCTGCCTGGGTAGGAGTTGCAAGACCACATCTTCATGGTCAGGGTGCACAGGGAGGTGTTTCCCTGGTAGGAAATATAGGACTTTCGGGGATTCCATGCACAAGGGTTGAGAATGGCTGTCCAACAGGGAGTGATGCCTTCAGAAATGCCTGTTTTGGAGTTGCCTCAGGGGTCTATGATGTAGTCCTTGTTGCAGGTTACGAAAAGATGCGTGATGCCCCAACCTCGGAGATGCTCGGGATTGGCCTCGAAGGCCACCCACTGCTGACCCTATCAGAGACTGCAATGACAATGTTTGCACCCCAGGCAACCCGCCATATGTTTGAATACGGGACAACAAAGGAACATATGGCAATGGTAGCTGTAAAGAACAGGAAAAATGGTGTATTGGATCCTTACGCCCAATTCCGACAAGAAATTACCATAGAAGATGTGCTTCGCTCCCCTGTTGTATGTGAACCACTAAATCTTTTGGATTGTTGTCCACAAACAGATGGGGCAGCTTGTGCCCTTCTTTGCAGGGCAGAGATTGCAGATAAATATTCAAAAAAACCAGTCTATGTGGCCGGAGTTGGTTGTGGGACAGATTACTATTATGCCCACGAAAAGACAACCTTTACAAGTTTTCCAGCAACAGTTCGTTCAGCCAGGGAGGCCTATAGATTGGCAGGAATTGGACCGAAAGATATAGATATTGCAGAGGTCCATGACTGTTTCACGATTACTGAATTGATAGACTATGAAGACCTCGGATTCTGTGATAAGGGCCAGGCAAAAGAACTTATTGAGAAGGGAATAACCGAGAGGACAGGAAGGCTTCCTGTAAATGTAAGTGGAGGACTCCTTTGTAAGGGTCATCCACTTGGAGCAACAGGGATCGCCCAGATTGCAGAGATTTATTGGCATCTAAGAGAGGAGGCAGGGGAGAGGCAGGTGGAGATCAGAAAGGGCTATGGTCTTCAGCACAATGTTGGAGGCCGCTCGATATCTAATTCAGTTGTGATCATTCTTACTCGAAACAAGGATTAAAATATGAAGGAGGGAACTGAGATGGAAGAGATCAAGATAATTGATGTGATGAATTATCCTTTTACTCCTGAACTTCAAGAGAAGTATTGGCAGAGCTACGAATTACAGATCATGGTGAATCAGATGTTCAAGGGACGCAACCCCATGGTGCGCTGTAGCCCTGAGGATTTCGTTTCGCAGATGGATGCGGAAGGATATGAAAAGGTCTTCATATCAATGCCAAAGATCTGGTCTCGAAGAGAAAACAGGATGGCCATTGACTATACAGTGGATGAGATCTATGAGTCGATAAAGAAGTTTCCTGACAGGCTGATAGGGCTTGCAAGCTACAATCCCCTTAGGATTATGGAGAGTCTGAGGGATATAGAAAGAGCTGTAAAGGATTATGGTTTTAAGGGAGTCTATGCCCACATCCATGGTTATAATATAGCGCCAAATCATCCAACCATGTATCCCTGTTATGCAAAGTGTATAGAACTCGGTGTCCCATTTGCTCTTCAGATAGGCCATTCACTGGAACTCTTACCGAGTGATCCAGGCCGTCCTATTTACCTCGATGAGGTTGCCCTAAACTTTCCTGAGCTGACTATCATTGCTTCTCATACTGGATGGCCATGGTGTGAGGAGGCAATTGCCATTTCATGGAAGCATCCCAATGTCTATCTCGATATCAGTGCACATCTGCCAAGGTATTTGGATAAATCTATTGTTGCATTTATGACTACAAGGGGGCAGGATAAGGTACTTTTCGGTACAAATGGTCTGGGTTTAAAGTTGTGCAAGGATCAATTTATGGAGATACCGATGAAGGAGGAGGTTAGAAAGAAGATTCTACGTGATAATGCCATTCGTGTTTATAAACTATAAAAAGGTTTAAGACCATGGAGAAGATAGAAAAGGAATCGAATCCCCAGATGGATGAGCGAATTGAAGAACTGCGCAAGAGAAAAGACCATATAAGAGAGGCAGGAGGAAGGGATGCGATCGAGAGGCTCATCCATAGAAAAGGGATGCTTACAGCCCGGGAGAGGATTGATAAACTCCTCGACCCAGGAAGTTTCATAGAGTTAGATATATTTGTTACTCACCATTGCATCCATTTTGGAATGGATAAAAGGGAGATCCCTGCTGAAGGTGTTGTAACCGGCCACGGGACAATCGGAGGCCGAAGGGTCTTTGTATATTCCCAGGATTTTACAACCCTCGGGGGTAGCTTTGGAGAGATGCACGGAAGGAAGATCTGTAAGGTTATGGATATGGCTGCCCAGATAGGAGCACCTGTAATAGGTATATGCCATTCAGGTGGAATCAGACTCCATGAGATATTAGGTCCAATGGAACTATTTGGCAATCTCTTTTTCCGAAACTCAATCTATTCAGGTGTGATACCTCAGATTTCTTTGATCATGGGTAGTGTTGCAGGAGGTCAGGCCTATTCCCCTGGACTGACCGATTTCATCATTATGACGAAGCAAAGTTATATCTATATTGCAGGGCCTGCCTTTGTAAAGACACAGATTGGAGAGAATGCAACAGAGGAAGATTTGGGTGGGGCGAAGATGCATTCAACATCTAACAATCTGGTCGACCTTGTTACAGAGGATGATGAAGATTGTCTGAGAAAGACGAGGGAACTTATAGGATTCTTGCCCGGAAGCAACAGGGAAAATCCTCCGCGAATAGTTACAGATGATGATCCTCATAGGAGGGAGGAATCCCTTGGTAGATTGGTTCCTGTCGATTCGAAGAAGCCGTTTGATATGAAGAGGCTCATTCATTTGATCGTAGATAATGGATATTTCTTCGAATTAAAGAGAGATTTTGCAAAGAGTATGATCATTGGATTTGCAAGATTCGATGGCTATCCAGTGGGCATTGTGGCAAGCCAGCCCCTTGTAAAGGCAGGTGTCATTGATGTTGATGCGGCAGAGAAGGCGGCTCGGTTTGTGAGGTTCTGTGATGCCTTTAATATCCCGATTGTTACACTTCAGGATACCCCTGCATATATGATTGGAAAGGCAGAGGAACGAAAGGGGATGATCTATAGAGGGGCAAAATTACTCCATGCTTACAGTGAAGCCACAGTTCCAAAGGTAACGATTATTATCAGAAAGGCTTATGCAGGGGCTTATATTGCAATGGGAAGCAAATATTTAGGCGCTGATCAGGTCTTTTCATGGCCCATTGCGGAGATTGCCAACGTTTCGCCAGAGACAGCAGGAAGTATAATTTTTAAGAAGGAGATTGAACAGGCCGAGAATCCTGAGGAGGTTAAAAGGCTCCGTTTAAAAGAGTACTATGACAAGTTCATAAACCCTTATAATGCAGCTTCTGGTCAGCACATCGATGACATTATAGAACCGAGGGATACAAGGCCAACGATTATAAATGCACTGAGGCTTTTACAGGGGAAGAAGGAGGATAGGCCTTGGAGAAAACATGGAAATATTCCACTCTGAGGTTTAGCAAAATTTGAATATGTAAGATAGAGGAGGTTTAAAGATGGTTTTTGTCGGGGTTGACTGTGGGGCAAAGAATGTGAAGGTTGTAGTCATTAAGAATGGTCATGTGGTTGGGAGGAGTCTCGTTCTTGCAGGGATAGATGCCAAGTCATCCTCAAAGGAGGCTTATGATAAGGCATTAAGGATGGCAGGGGTAAAGGAGGATGAGGTAAAAAATATTGTTGCCACAGGCACGGGTAAGAAAGAGGTTACATTTGCCTGGGATACCATTACAGAGGTGGTTGCGGCGGCACGTGGGGCAATCCATCTTAACCCCTCAGTCAGGACTGTAGTGGATGTGGGTGCAGAGGAAGGTCGGGCGATAAAGGTGGATGAATCAGGAAAAGTAGTTGATTTTGCAATAAATGAGAAGTGTGCAGCCGGTGCCGGGGCATTTACCGAGGCGATGGCACGTGCCCTTGAGGTCAGTGTTGAGGAGATGGGCGAGCTTTCCCTCAAATCGACAAAGGTGGTTCCGATGAATGCTCAGTGTGCGGTCTTTGCAGAGTCGGAGTTAGTGACATTGGTTCACTCCAAGGTTCCTAAGCCCGATATGGCAAGGGCAATTCATGATGCCATAGCCGACCGTATCATCTCTATGGTTCGCCGTGTTGGAATTGAAAGGGAAGTGATGCTAATAGGAGGGGTTTCATTGAATGTAGGTTTTGTTGCCTCCATGAATAGGGGCTTAGGGTTGGAGGTAATTGTTCCTGAAGGACCTGAGTATGTTGGGGCCCTCGGTGCAGCAATTGTTGCCAGGGAGAGATAGCAAATTTTAGATGGAGGATGAAGGAGATGTCACAAGAATTCTGGAGGTGGACGGAGTCTCGTTGGACTTCGCCAGAGATAGATTGGCGAAATGGTAAGGTTATTACAGCCGGGGTTGATGTGGGTTCTGTAAGTTCTCAGGCAGTGGTGATGGTGGATGGCGAACTTTATGCTTATAGTAATATGAGAACAGGTTCTGATAGCCCGAATAGTGCCCTCAATGCGATGAACTGGGCACTTGAAGGGACAGGTTTAAGCCTTGAGAGGATCGATTATGTTGTTGGCACAGGCTATGGGAGGGTGAATGTACCATTTGCCCACAGGGCCATTACAGAGATTGCCTGCCACGCAAGGGGGGCCAATTTTATGTATGGTCCTACAGTTAGGACAGTATTGGATATGGGGGGCCAGGACTGCAAGGCAATTAGGTGTGATGAGAAAGGGAAGGTGGTTAACTTTTTGATGAATGATAAGTGTGCTGCAGGGACAGGCCGAGGTATGGAGGTATTTGCTGACCTTTTAGGTGTATCAATAAATGATATGGGTGAGTTATCTTTAAGGGTAGATGAAGAGCCTCCACCTGTTTCGAGCACATGTGTGGTGTTTGCAAAATCTGAGGCATCGGGATTATTGCGTCAGGGATGGCCAAAGGAGAAGGTATTGGCGGCATACAGTTCTGCGATGGCCCATCGGGTATATACACTACTGGAGCGTATTGGTGTGGAGAGGGATTTTGCTATAACAGGAGGGATTGCGAAGAATATCGGAGTGGTATCACGTCTGGAGAAGGAACTTGGAATCAAGGCCCTCCCTCCAAAATACGATACACAGATTGCAGGGGCAATAGGTGGAGCCCTCTTTGCAAAGGCCATTGTTGAAAAAGAGAAGAAGAAATAGACTTTTCTTAGAAAATAAGAGTTATTGGTTTGAGGGTTAAGGCTAAAAAGCCAGTTTTGTCGATAGGTTAAGCCATTGGTTTTTCCGCCACAGGCGAATCCGACTCTGGTAGAAAAAATTTCCTTCACCCATTCACTTTGCCTAAACCGGCTTCCTAACCTTTGCCTTAACCTAAATATTTTCATGGTTCGTGGGAGGCCAAGTGGCCATAACAATTATGTAAAAAGGCCAGGGTAAAGATGAATGTTTCGTTAAAGGGCTTGTTATAGGATTTTAAATTTTATTACCATAACCCTTTGACGATAAACGAAGCTGGTTTACCAATTTAATTTAAAAAGGGGGTAGAAGATGGATTTTACAATTTCCAAGGAACTCAGGGCAATGCAGGAGATGGCGAGGGATTTTTTAAAGAAGGAAGTTCTTCCGAGGGTGAAGGAGGATGAAAAACACCACAGGTTTCCGAGAGAGCTTGTAAAAAGGATGGGAGAGCTCGGTTTTTTTGGTTGTCCAATCCCTGAGGAGTATGGCGGTTCCAATACAGGATATCTTGCCCACACCTTACTATGTGAGGAGATTTCCCGTGTCTGTGGTCCACTTCGAGCAGGTTTTAATATGCAGACCATGGGGACATCACTTGAGATCCTGACCTTCGGGAACGAAGAGCAGAAAAGAAAATATATCCCAAAGCTTGTTTCAGCGGAGTGGTTGGGTTGTATAGGTATTACAGAACCTGATGCAGGTTCTGATGTGGCGGCCATGAAAACGACCGCAATCAAAAAGGGTGATCACTATATATTGAATGGTTCAAAGACATGGATCACTTATGCTCAGGTTGCTGATGTCGGGATCATCTATGCCTATACTGATAAGAGTTTGAAGCACAGGGGGATATCAGCCTTTATTGTTGATATGCATACCCCTGGGATCACAACTACAGCGATTGAAGAAAAGATGGGGTGGCACTCATGTCCAACAGGAGAGATCATACTCCAGGATGTTGAGGTTCCTCAGGAGAACCTATTGGGTGAAGAGGGGAAGGGTTTCATCTATGTGATGAAGGGGCTTTCCAATACCCGATTGACTGCGGCTGCAGGTGCTGTTGGTGGGGCTCAAGGGTTGCTCGATGAAACTATAAAGTATGCAAAGGAACGTGTTCAGTTCGGTCAACAAATCGGACAGTTTCAGATGGTTCAGGATATGATTGCACGGATGGTTGTAGAGATAGAGGCAGCAAGGCTTTTAACATATAAGGTAGCTGTTTTAAAGGATCAGAATACTACGTGTAATTTAGAGGTTTCGATTGCTAAATACTATTCCTGTGATGTTGCTTCAAGGGTGGCTGATCTCGCACTTCAGGTGTTAGGTGCCTATGGTTACTCTGCTGAATATCCTGTAGAGCGATATCTGAGGGATGTTAAGCTTTATCAGATTCTTGAGGGATCAGCAAACATTCATAAAATGATAATTGCAAATGATGCACTGGACTTTAAAAAGGCCAATCGTTAAACTGGGAAGTAATCCGTCACTTAAACGGGGCTATGTTAAAAGATCTGGCAGGAATATCCTCGAAAATCTTATCAAGCGGAC